>DASTHR010000319.1:0-2306 GCA_035718105.1 Burkholderiales bacterium | reverse complement strand
AGCACCGGCACTGGTTCGGGGCGGAGCAGCCAATGGTCCAGCGCCAGTTGCCAGGCGGTGCCCGAGACGGCGATGCGGCCGGCCCCGGCGATCCAGGCGGTGAGCAGGATTTCGACGCCCGCCAGCAGCAGCCAGCGGTAGCCCCGGTAATGAAACACGCCGCGCTCGGGCAGCAGCACCGCCAGCAGGATGTTCAGGGGTACGAAAACGGCGAGCCCGGTGAACACCGCCCGCGCGGCAAAACTACCCGCGCCCATGGCGTACTCGAGGCCGGCGTATCCGGCAAGCAGCGAAAACAGTGCGAAAAACGCTCGGCCCCGGTTGAACCACAGGCTGATGGCGGCGCCGAGGGCGAGGAAGAAGTAGGGCCCGTAGATCTTCAGGCCGGCGAGGGAGTCGGGAAGGGCGCGGCCGGTGGCCAGGGCGGCGGCGGCCACGCCCAGCACCAGCGCGGGGGCGGCGATGGGCCGCAGGGCGGGGGGGATGGCGGCCCTCAAGCGCGGGGCGTCAGGTGAAGGACCGAGCCCGGTCCCACATCACGGCTGCTTCCCTTTTGGCCGCGTCTTCCAGGAGCTTGATCAGGGGAAAGGCGCGCCGGCGCAGGGGCACCCATTCCTTCTCCGTTTCCTCGTCGGCGGACTTGGCCTGCGGCGGCGGCTCGACATAGCCGTCGAGGGCCGCGCGCAGCTTCCCGAGGGCGGCGGGGACGTCCTCGGCCAGGATGGCGCTGGGCACCGTCCCGCTGTGGCCCATCATTCGGATGAGGGTGAGCGCTGGCTCACCGAACATGGTGAGACTGCCCACCTCGCTGTCGAACCGGATCAGCATGGCCTCATTTTACCGCCGCCCCGGCCTTCCCCGTCGCGGCAATAATCCGCGCCGCGACGGCGTGGCCGGACTTGATGCAGTCCGCCACCGAGATCCCGCCCCGGAAGTTGGCGCAGAAATGCAGGCCGGGGAGATCGCGCTCGGCGGCGTCCAGCGCGGCCATGCGCCGGGCGTGGCCGAGGGTGTACTGGGGAATGGCGCGGGCCCAGCGCGTGACCCGGGTCCAGCGCGGTTGCGCGCGGGCGCCGATCAGCTGGGCCAGTTCCTCGTGCACCATGGCCGCGATGCGCGCCTCGTCCTGCTGCGCCAGTTCCGGCTGCCGCATGCCGCCGACGAAAGTGGTGAGCAGGGCAACGTCCGCGGGCGCCCGGTTCTCGAACAGGGAGCTGGAGAAGATGGTGCCGAGGATGCGGCGGCGCTCCTTTTCAGGCACCAGGAACCCGAAGCCGTCCAGCGCATGGCCGATGTCTTCACGCGAGTAGGCGCTCACCACCGCCGCCACCGGGGGGTAGGGGATGGACTCCAGCGCGTCCGCCGCCAGCGGCGAATGGGGCCGCAGCAGACGCGCCGCCGGCTCCGCCGGCAGCGCCAGCAGCAGCACCGGGGCGCGGTAAGCGGCGCGCCCGTCCGGTCCCTCCGCGCTCACCATCCAGTGGCCGCCGCTCCGCTCCAGCCCGGTTGCCCGGCTGGACAGCGCCAGGCGCTGCAGCTTGCCGGCGATGCCGTCGGTGAGGGTCTGCATGCCGTCGCGGAATGACAGCATGGGCGCGGCCTGCTTGGACTTTTCTGGGTTGCGCTTGCGCTCCCGGGCGCCGAGGATCTGGCCCCGGATCAGGCTGCCGTACTTCTGCTCCAGCTCGGCCAGCCGCGGGAACGCCGCCTTCACGGACAGCCGCTCCGGGTCTCCGGCGTAGACGCCCGCCACGAAGGGGTTGATGGCGTAATCCAGGAACTCGGCGCCCAGCCGCCGGCGCACGAACTGGGCCACGGTTTCCTCGGCGTCCGCCGGGGCGCGGCCCACGAAGGGCTCGCGCAGCAGACCGAGCTTGGTTCCCAGGGAGAACAGCGGGGTGCGCAAGAAGGCCGGCGGCGACAGGGGCACCGGGATCAGCCGCCCGCCCCGCAGCACGAAGCGGTTGCGGGCGGAGGGGTTGGCGTAGATGCGGCCGGCCTCGGTGCCGGTTTCGGCGATGAGTTGGCCGATCAGGGGCGAGGTTTCCAGGGTGCTGTTGGGGCCGGACTCGATGAGGCAGCCCTCGATCCGGGCACTGCCGATGGCACCGCCGGGCCGGGCGGCCGCTTCGATCACCTGCACGGCGCAGCCCGCGCTCTGGAGGTTCCAGGCGGCGGTCAGCCCCGACACGCCGGCGCCGACGATGAGAACCTCGGATTCAATGGTCATGGAATGCCGCGGGAGGGTTTGGAGTGGCGCTATTATGCCCGATGGAAAGCGTGGGGCTTGCCAAGCCGAATCATCC
>DASTHR010000318.1:0-17715 GCA_035718105.1 Burkholderiales bacterium | reverse complement strand
TCCGCATTCATGCGGACTTGCGACAGGGCGTCCGGCTGAAGCCGGACCCACAGGCCCGACCCGCAAGCCGGACCCACAAGCTCAGTGCAGCGCCAGAGTGAGGAACAGCCCCACGGCGGCGCAGGCGGCGATCACCTCGATGATGCCGCGCTTGAAGCGGAACAGGGCCACGGCAGCGGCGATGCCGAGCAGCGCTGCCGGCCACTCGAAGCGGCCGGCGAAGGGCGCCGCGGCGCTCGCCTCCGGCCACAGCACATGCCAGGCGAAGAACACCGCCAGGTTCACCACCACCCCCACCACCGCGGCGGTGATGCCGGTGAGGGGCGCGGTGAACTTGATGTCGCCGTGGGTCGCTTCCACCAGGGGCGCGCCGGCGACGATGAACACGAACGAGGGCAGGAAGGTGAAGAAGGCGGCCACGGCGGCGCCGAGCATGCCCCCCAGCGCCAGGGCGTCCGGGCCCAGCAGTTCCTTGCTCCAGCCGCCCACGAAGCCGACGAAGGCCACCACCATGATGAGGGGCCCCGGTGTGGTCTCCCCCAGCGCGAGGCCGTCTATCATCTGCGGCCCGGTGAGCCAGCCATAGTGCTCCACGGCCCCCTGGTACACATAGGGCAGCACCGCGTAGGCGCCCCCGAAGGTGAGCAGCGCCGCCTTGGTGAAGAACCAGCCCATCTGGGTGAAGTCGCCGCCCCAGCCAAAGGCGGCCAGCAACAGGCCGATGGCCACGGCCCAGATGGCGAACCCGGTCACGACGTGGATCGCCAGCCGCGCCCAGGTGAAGCGGGCGTAGGGCGGCGCCGCGGTGCCGTCGTCAATCAGCGCCGGGCCGTAGCTCTTCTGCGCCGACCCGTGGCCGCCGGTCCTGAACTTCTCGGGCGCGAGGCGCCCGCCGATGGCGCCGACGATACCCGCCGCGAGGACGATGTACGGAAACGGCACGTCGAAGGCGAAGATGGCGACGAAGGCGGCCGCCGCCAGGCACCAGAGCCAGGCGTTCTTCAGCGCCCGGGAGCCGATGCGCCAGGCGGCGAACACCACGATGGCGGTGACCGCCGGCTTGATGCCGTAGAGGATGCCCGCCACCGCGGGCACATGGCCGAACGCCAGGTAGATCCAGGTGAGCCCGATCAGGATGAACACCGAGGGCAGGACGAACAGCGCTCCGGCGACGATGCCGCCGCGCACGCCGTGCATCAGCCAGCCGATGTAGGCGGCGAGCTGGGTGGCCTCGGGCCCCGGCAGCAGCATGCAGTAGTTGAGGGCGTGCAGGAAGCGCCGCTCGGATATCCAGCGCCGGCGCTCCACCAGCTCCTGGTGCATCATGGCGATCTGTCCGGTGGGGCCGCCAAAGGAGATGAAGCCGAGCTTCAGCCAGTAGCGGAAGGCCTCGCCCGGCGAAACCGGTGCCGGCGCCGCCGGATCGTGGTTCTTTTCTGGCATGGATGGGCTGCGCGGAAGAGCGTCCCCGCAGCATGCGGGTTTGCGCGGTCCGGGCAGTATATTCGATAATCCTGATGCACTGAAATCACTCGCCTTGGCTTCCCTCCCGCGGCTCGACCGCGTGTTCCCCTTCCTGCGCTGGTGGCCCCGGGTCAACCGGGCGACGCTGCGCGCCGACCTGGTGGCGGGACTCACCGGCGCGGTGATCGTCCTGCCCCAGGGCGTCGCCTTTGCCACCCTGGCCGGGTTGCCGCCGGAGTACGGACTGTACGCGGCCATGGTGCCGGCGGTGGTGGCGGCGCTGTTCGGCTCGTCATGGCACCTGGTTTCCGGTCCCACCAACGCCATTTCCATCGTGGTGTTCGCCACCCTGAGCCCGCTCGCCGACCCCGGCTCGCCCGGCTACATCAGCCTGGTGCTCACGCTCACCTTCCTCACCGGGGTGTTCCAGCTTGTCATGGGCCTCGCCCGCATGGGCACGCTGGTGAACTTCATCTCGCATACCGTGGTGGTCGGGTTCACGGCGGGTGCGGCGCTGCTGATCGTCGCCTCCCAGGTGAAGAACTTCTTCGGGATCATGGTGCCGCGGGGCGCCCACTTCCACGAGGTGCTGATGCACTTCGGGCGCCAGGTGGACGATATCAACCCCTACGTGCTGGCGGTGAGCCTCGCCACCCTGCTCTCGGGCATCGCGCTGCGCCGCTGGCTGCCGAAGTTTCCCTACATGATCGGCGCCATGGTGGCGGGCAGCCTCGCCGCCCTGGGCCTCAACGCCTGGTTCGGCGAGCACACGACCCACATCACCACCCTGGGCGCGCTCCCCGCCTCCCTGCCGCCGCTGTCGCTGCCGGACTTCTCCGCGGGGGCCCTGCGCCAGGCGGCGCCCATCGCCTTCGCCGTCAGCATCCTGGCGCTGACCGAAGCGGTGTCCATCGCGCGCTCCATCGCGGTGAAGACCGAGCAGCGCATTGACGGCAACCAGGAGTTCGTCGGCCAGGGGCTGTCCAATATCGCCGGCGCCTTTTTCTCTGGCTACGCTTCCAGCGGCTCCTTCAACCGCAGCGGCCTCAATTACGAGTCCGGCGCGCGCACGCCCCTGGCGGCGGCATTCTCGGCGCCGTTCCTGGTGGCGATCCTGTTCGCGGTCGCCCCCCTCGCCGCCTACCTGCCCATCGCCGCCATGGCCGCGATCCTGTTCCTGGTGGCCTGGGGACTCATAGATTTTCACCACATCGGGCAGATCCTGAAGACCAGCCGCTCCGAGACCGCGGTGCTGGCGGTCACCTTCGCCGCCACACTGCTCCTGGACCTGGAGTTCGCGATCTACGGCGGGGTGATCGTCTCGCTGATGCTCTACCTCAACCGCACCTCCCGGCCCTTGGTGCTGGACGTGAAGCCGGACCTCGCCGGCGGCGCCTATCACTTTTCCGCCGACACCGGCCTGCCCGACTGTCCGCAGCTCAAGATGCTGCGGGTCAACGGCTCGCTGTTCTTCGGCGCCGTGCCCCATGTGCAGCAGCGTTTCCAGGAAGTGGACGAGACCTGTCCCACCCAGAAGCACCTGCTGGTGGTGGCCACCGGCGTCAACTTCGTGGACCTGGCAGGCGCGGAGATGCTGTCCCAGGAGGCGCGCCGCCGGCGCAAGCTGGGCGGCGGACTCTATCTGTACCGCGCCAAGGCGGTCATCAAGGAGTTCCTGTCCCGGGGCGGGCACCTGCAGGACATCGGCGAGGAGAATTTCTTCCCGGTGCGTTCGCGGCCCACCGAGAGGCTCTACCAGCGGCTGGATCCGGAGATCTGCCGGCATTGCCAGGCGCGCATCTTCCGCGAATGCCATGAGCGGCTGCCGGACGGCAGCCCGCGTCGGGACGCCCACCGCGCTCCCGACCGCTGAGCGGTCCGGCAATAAGGGATTTTTATCCCGGGGGCGGTTCCTTCGATTGGGACGGCGAGCCGCGTTGCGATAACATTTCCCGCTCTTTGAACCCGCCGAGGCGTTGCAGGAAGGCAGCGCCGGCCAGCCGGCCGGTTCCCACCTGACCGGGAAAAATAATGGCAGACCGCGGAAAGGATACCGCCCGGCTGATCGGCTTCGGCGCCGTCACGGCACTGCTCTACTTCCTCCTGTTCACTTTCGAGGACCAGGTCCTCGCCCTTACCAGCCAGGGCCGCTGGACCGTCTTCATTCCGATCGCCATCGCCTTCGTCCTGTCCTACACCCACGGCAATTTCACGGCGAGCTTCTGGGACTGGTTCGGCATCAAGGCCAAGAAGTAGGCGGGCGCACCCATGGATCCGGTCAGCACCAACTTCATCCAGCTCGACCTATTCAACGTCCTGTTCCTGCTTGGCGTCGGCTTTGTCGGCGGCATGGTGAGCGGCTTCATCGGCTCCGGCGGCGCCTTCGTCCTGACCCCGGCGATGATGAGCATGGGCGCGCCGGGGATCGTGGCCGTCGCCAGCAACATCTGCCACAAGTTCCCCAAGGCCCTGGTGGGCGCCATGAAGCGCGCGAAGTACGGACAGGTGGACGTGAAGCTGGGGATCATCATGGGGCTTTCGGCCGAGGCCGGCATCCTTTACGGGGCCCACATCCAGGAGTCCGTCAAGCGCTCGTTCGGCGACGCCGGCTCCAACCTCTATGTCAGCGCCGCGTTCGTGGTCGTGCTCGCGATCGTGGGCGGATACGTTCTGTGGGATGCGGTGCGCATCTATCGCCGGGGCGAGCAGCACGCCGAAGAGAAGCTGACGAAGCTCGCGCGCTGGGTGCAGTCCCTGAACATCCCGGGCACCATGGTCTATTTCCCCAGCATCAAGGCGCGGGTGTCGTTCCTCGTCACCATCCCCATGGGCTTCGCCACCGGCATGCTTGCGGCCACCATAGCAGTGGGCGGGTTCATCGGGGTGCCCTCCATGATGTACGTGCTGGGCGTGCCCTCCCTGATGGCCTCCGCGACGGAACTCGTCATCGCCTTCATCATGGGAGTCGGCGGCACCATCAAGTACGGCTGGAGCGGGTTCGTGGACATCCGGCTGGCCATGATCATCCTTGCCGGCTCCCTGTTCGGCATCCAGCTCGGCGCCATCGGCACCACCTACGTCAAGCCCTACATGGTGAAGGTGGTCATGGGCACCATCATGATCATCGTTCTGGTTTCGCGCGCCATCGTGATTCCGGTGTACTTATCCGAGCTGCAGATGATCAGCCCCCTGGAGCCGGCGACCATCACCATCCTCAAGAAGGTGAGCTTCTACGTCATGGTGCTGGCGCTGGTCACCGGCGCCTTCATCGTGCTGCGCGCCCTCATCGGCGGCATGCGGTCACACCGGCTGGAACTCGCGGCTGCAGCAGCGGTTGCCCCTACCCTCGCGGCGCCCGCCCCCACACGGCTGTCACCGGTGGGCCGCTTCGACAAGGTGCTGCTGGCCACCGACGGCTCCGAGTTCAGCGCCGGGGCGACCCGGGTGGCCCTGGAAATGTCCAAGAAGTGCAACGCCGAGCTCACCACCATGTCCATGGTGCTCATCGGTGCCGACGCCGAAGGCAATCCGGTGGAGATCCTCGAGAAGGCCGAAGCGGAGGCGCAGGAAGTGCTGGCGCGGGTCAAGGCCGAGGCCGCGCAGCGCGGTCAAGACACGCGGACCGAGCTGCGTCAAGGCAGCCAGCCCTACAAGGAGATCGTGCGCCTGGCGGACGATCGTCGCGCGGACGTGATCGTGATGGGTCGTCGGGGCCGGCGCGGCCTTGCGCGGATGATGGTCGGGGAGTCCACCCGCAACGTGATCGGCTACGCCGACTGCAGTGTGCTGGTGGTGCCGAAGGCCGCGGTGGTCTGGAGCAGGCGCATCCTGCTGGCCATCGACGGCTCCCGCCACAGCGACATGGCGGCGGTGGTGGCGAGCGAACTGGCTCGGAAATGCAATCTGCCGGTGGCGGTGATCTCGGTGCTGCGTCCCCAGTTTGACGAGGCGCGGCGAGCAGAGGGCAAGGCCGCGGTGGAGAGGGTGAGGGCGGCCTTGGAGCGCGACGGCGTAAGCGTCGAGGCGGCGGTCCTGGAGGGCGACCCTGCGGAGCAGATTACCGGCTACGCCAGCGGCCAAGACGCCGACCTCATCGTTCTTGGCAGCCACGGGCGGACCGGCCTCGGCAGGCTGCTGCTGGGCAGCGTGACGGAGAAGGTCATCGGCCAGGCTGACTGCCCGGTCATGGCTGTCAAGGCCTGATCCGGAGCGCGCCGGCGCACCCGATCCGGCTGAGGGGGGAAAGAGTACCGCAAATCCCCAGGGTCACTGTTGTCTCTCCCCCCGCAGCGCCCTAGACTTACGCGTCCCGGGTCACGAGAACAATGATTATGCCGCGCCTTTCCGGCTTTCTCCCCTTTCTGAAATGGTTCCCCCCGCGCCCCGGCGCCCTCAAGGCCGACGCGGTGGCGGGCGTCACCGTGGCCCTGGTGCTGATACCCCAGTCCATGGCCTACGCCCAGCTTGCGGGCATGCCCGCCTATTACGGGCTTTATGCCGCCTTCCTGCCGGGCATGGTGGCGGCGCTCTGGGGATCCTCGGCGCAGCTCGCCACCGGCCCCGTCGCCGTGGCCTCGCTGCTGACCGCCTCGGTGCTGGCGCCCCTGGCTGCGGTGGGCTCCGAGCAGTTCGTGGCCTACGCCATCCTGCTGGCGCTGCTGGTGGGGGTGATCCAGATCGGGCTCGGCGTGTTCCGCCTCGGAGTGGTGGTGAACTTCCTCTCCCACCCGGTGATCGTGGGCTTCACCAACGCCGCCGCCATCATCATCGGGCTCTCGCAACTCAACAAGGTGCTGGGCGTGTCCATGCCCCGCTCCGAGCACTTCATGCAGGACATCTGGGGCGTGCTGCAGCAGGTGGGCGACACCCACCTGCCCTCGCTGGCCATGGGGGTGGCGGCCTTCGCCATCATGTTCGGCCTGCGCAAGTTCGCGCCCAGGCTGCCGGGGGTGCTGATCGCGGTGGCGGTCACCACCCTGGCGAGCTGGGCAATCGGCTTCGAGCACAACGGCAGCGCGAAGCTGGAGGAGATCGCCGACGCGGAGGTGCGCGCCCTCGCGGGCGAATACCTGGAGACGGAGGCCCACATCGCGGAGCTCAACCGCCAGCTGGGCGAGAAGGCCGCTGCGCTCAAGTCCCTGCAGGCCCAGGACAAGGTCCAGGGCCAGCATGCGCTGGCGCTGCGCTACGAGATCGACCTGCTGAAGCTGTCGCTGAAGGATGCGGAGCTGGAGAATCGGCGCCGCCACCGGGCCACGCGCAAGTTCATCTTCGAGCGGGTGCCGGGAGCCGGCGACCAGCCCGCCACACTTTATCTCACGGGACAGGCGCCCGCAGGCGCCCAGACCGACGGCTACCGCTGGCGGGTCAGGAAAATCGCCAAGGACGGCATCCAGCTCATCGGCGGCGGTGAAGTGGTGGGCACCGTGCCCTCGGGGCTGCCGGCCTTCGCCCTGCCGAAGTTCAGCCTCGAAAGCATCGGCGCCCTGCTCTCCGGCGCGCTGGTGATCTCGCTGGTGGGTTTCATGGAGGCCATCTCCATCGCCAAAGCCATGGCGGCCAAGACCAAGCAGCGCATCGAGCCCAACCAGGAACTGCTGGGCCAGGGCCTCGCCAACATCCTGGGCAGCCTGAGCCAGTCGTTCCCGGTGTCCGGGTCCTTCTCCCGTTCGGCGGTGAACCTCAACGCCGGAGCGGTGACCGGCCTGTCGTCCGTGTTCGCCGGGCTGATCGTGCTCGCGACCCTGCTGTTCCTGACCCCCATGCTCTATCACCTTCCCCAGGCGGTGCTGGCGGCGGTGATCATGATGGCGGTGGTGGGCCTGATCAACTTCAAGGCCATCCGCCACGCCTGGGAGGCGAGCCGCCACGACGGCATCGCCGCCGTCGTCACCTTCATCGCCACCCTGGCCTTCGCGCCGCACCTGGACAACGGCATCCTGGTGGGCGCCGGCCTCGCCATCCTGCTCTACCTCTACCGCACCATGCAGCCGCGGGTGGCGATCCTCGGCCGGCACCCCGACGGCACCTTGCGCGACATCAAGGTGTTCCCCGGCCTGCCCCAGAGCGAGCAGGTGGTGGCCCTGCGCTTCGACGGCCGGCTCTACTTTGCCAACGTGCCCTACTTCGAGGACGCGGTCCTCGAGGTGATGGCGGCCAACCCGAAGATGAAGTACCTGCTGGTGGTGGCCGACGGCATCAACGAGCTGGACGCCTCCGGTGAGGAGGTGATCCACCACCTGGTGCAGCGGCTGCGCGACAACGGTGTGACCATGATGTTCAGCGGCCTGAAGAAGCAGGTGCGGGACGTGATGCAGGCCACCGGGCTCGACAGGCTTATCGGCGCCGGCAACACCTTCCCCAGCGAAGACCTGGCGCTGCAGGAGATCTCCCGCCACATGGGGGAGGATGCCGTGTCGGCGCTGAGGCCCTCGCCCATGGAACTGTCCCGCTGGCCGAGTTGACAAGCCCCGGTATGATCCCCTGCTAGAATACGGCTCGCCAGCGCGGCGCCAGCGTCGCGTCGGCCGCACGAAACAGGAAATGATTCCGACCGCCATTTACCCCCTGGACGTCATCCTGGCCGCCACCCTGTTCTGGCTGCTGATCGGCGTCGCCGGGCTCGCGGCACAGCGTCGAATAAGCCTGGTGAGCCATGTGCTCTATCCCCTGGGCGCCGCCACCGCGCTTGTCCTCGCCCTGGCCGGACTGATGGCTGTGGGACAGCCGGCGCAGGTGCGAGTGCTGCCGCTGGGTCTGCCGGACCTGCCGTTCCACCTGCGCCTGGACGCCCTGAGCGGATTCTTCCTATTTCTGCTGGGGGCCGCGGCCTTCGCCATATCCCTGTTCTCGGTAGATTACTTCCGGCGCTCGGAGGGCACGGCCCCGGGGCTGGTCTCGCTGCAATACCACCTTTTCCTCGCCAGCATGGTGCTGGTGCTCCTCGCCGACGACGCCTATCTGTTCATGGTGGCGTGGGAGACCATGGCCCTTTCCTCCTACTTCCTGGTCACCACCAACCACCGCATTCCGGAGATCCGGCGCGCCGGCTTCCTGTACCTGCTGATCGCCCATGTAGGCGCCATTTCCATCCTGCTCTGTTTCGGCGTGCTTGCCGGATTCCAGGGCGAATACACCTTCGCGGCCATGCGCGCCCATCACCTCGCGCCGGAGTGGGCCAGTGCCACGTTCCTGCTGGCGCTTTTCGGATTCGGCGCCAAGGCGGGCCTGCTGCCGCTGCATGCCTGGCTGCCGGAGGCGCACCCCGCCGCGCCCTCCCCGGTCTCCGCAATGATGAGCGGCGTGATGCTCAAGACCGCCATCTACGGGCTGGTGCGCGTGACCTTCGACCTGCTGGACTCCCAGCTCTGGTGGTGGGGCGCCCTAGCCCTCGGCCTGGGGCTGCTCTCGGCGCTGTTCGGCGTGATCTTCGCGGCGGTGCAGTCGGACATGAAGCGGCTGCTGGCCTACTCCTCCATTGAGAACATCGGCATCATCGTCGCCGGCATCGGGCTCGCCATCGTGTTCAGGTCCTCGGGCATGGCGATGCTGGCAGCCCTGGCTTTCACCGCCGCGCTCTACCACTGCCTGAACCACGCATTCTTCAAGAGCCTCCTGTTCCTCGCAACCGGCCATGTGCTGCACGCCACTGGCGAGCGCAACCTGGGCAAGCTCGGAGGTCTTATCCACCGCATGCCCTGGCTCGCGTCGTGCGCTTTGGTAGGCACGCTCGCGATCGCATCGCTCCCGCCACTCAATGGCTTCGTCTCCGAATGGCTGCTGTTGCAGGCTTTCCTGTTTTCGCCGGATCTGCCCAACCCCTACCTGCACATGCTGGTGCCGGCCGCCGCCGGCGCCCTGGTGCTGGCCGCGGCCTTGGCGGGTTATGTGATGGTGAAGTTCTACGGAGTGATCTTTCTGGGCCAGCCGCGGGAGGAAAAACTGGATCACGCCCACGACGCCGGGGCCTGGGAGCGCGCCGCCCTGCTCTGGCTGGCGGCCGGCTGCGTGCTGCTGGGGCTGTTCCCGATGCACGTGATCACGCTGCTGGACCCGGTGACGATGGCCATCACGGACCACAGCCTCGCGGACAGCGCGGGCCGCACCGGCTGGCTGTTCCTGACGCCGGCGGCAACGCCGGAGCGCGCCAGCTACAGCCCGTTGCTGGGATTCCTGGTGATTCTGGGGGGCATTGGCTTCACCTACCTGATGGTGCGCCTGCTCTACCACGGACGCACCCGGCGCGGACATGCCTGGGACTGCGGCTATCCGCTGCAGACCCCGCGCATGCAGGACACCGCAGAGGGCTTCGGCCAGCCGATCCGGGTAATCTTCGAGCCGTTCATCATCGTGCGCCGCGAGTTCCCGAGTCCTTTCGACGCTGCGCCGCGCTACAGCGGCAGTTCGGGAGACAAGATCTGGCAATGGGTATACGTCCCGATCGCGCGCGCCGCCGAACGGCTCGCGTCCTGGGCCAGCGTGCTGCAGCGCGGACGCATCCACGTTTACCTGCTCTACAGCTTCTGCACTCTGCTGTTCCTGCTGCTGTTCCTGCGCTGAGGCCGGCGTGTTCAGTTTCGAGCTCTCCGCAATCGTCTATCAATTTACCCAGTCCCTGCTGGTGGTGCTGGTTGCGCCTCTGTTCCTGGGATGGGTGAACCAGTGCCGGGCGTGGCTGCAGAACAAGAGCGCCCCCAGTCTGTTCCAGCCCTACCGCAATCTCCTGAAGCTGGTGAGCAAGGATGCCCTTCTGGCGCACAACGCGTCAGTGCTGTTCCGGGCCACGCCGTATGTGCTGTTCGCCTGCATGTGGCTCGCAGCCGGCGTGGTGCCAGTGCTGGCCACCGACCTGCCCTACGCCCCGACGGCGGACGTGATTGCCCTGGTTGGCATCTTTGCCCTGGCCCGGGTGTTCCTGGCCCTGGCCGCCATGGACGTGGGCACCGCCTTCGGCAGCCTGGGGGCGCGGCGCGAGATGCTGGTGGCCTTCCTGGCCGAACCGGCGTTGCTGATGGTGTTCTTCACCGCCTCGCTCATCAGCCAGAGCACTTCCCTCACCACCATAGTCGAGACCCTGGCCTACCGCGAGTTCACGCTCTATCCCAGCATGGCCTTTGCCGCGGCCGCGTTCCTGATGGTGCTGCTCGCCGAGAATGCGCGCATCCCGGTGGACAACCCGGCCACTCACCTCGAACTGACCATGATCCACGAAGCGATGATCCTGGAGTACTCGGCGCGGCATCTGGCCCTGATCGAGTGGGCGGTCGCAATCAAGCTCACGACCTATGTCGCCATCGGCATCGCGCTGTTCCTGCCGTGGGGGATCGCTGCGGGCGGTGACTGGGCCGGACTGCCTCTGGCGGTGACGGCATTCACCGGGAAGCTGCTTCTTGCCGGGGCCGGGCTGGCGCTGCTCGAGGCGGCCTCCGCCAAGATGCGCATCTTTCGCGCCCCCGAGTTCCTGGGCACCGCGTTCCTGCTCGGCGTGCTGGGCATGCTGATCTTCTTCCTGCTGGGGGCGTGATGGTTGCGATCTCCGGACAGCTCATCAACGCGTTCGCGGCGCTGATGCTGCTCATCGCCTTCGCCATGCTCAGCCAGCGGCGCATCCGCCTGTTGATCAACCTGTTTGCGGCCCAGGGCCTTGTGCTCACCCTGAGCACCCTGATCGTTGGCCTCACCATCGGCCAGCATCACCTACTGTACTCGGCGGGAGTCACGTTTGCGCTCAAGGTGGTGGCCCTGCCCTGGATCCTGCACCGGCTAATCCACAAGCTTAACGTGCAGTGGGACGTGGAGACCCTGATCAACATCCCCACCACCATGCTGGCGGGGTTGGTGCTGGTGATCATCGCCTTCAACGTCGCCATCCCGATTTCGGAGATGGCGAGCACTATCACCCGCAGTACGCTCGGCATCGCCACCGCCTGCGTGCTGCTCTCGTTCCTGATGATGATCACCCGTAGCAAGGCAGTGCCCCAAGTGATCGGCTTCCTGGCCATGGAAAATGGCCTGTTCTTCGCGGCGACCAGTGCCACCTACGGCATGCCCATGGTGGTGGAACTGGGCATCGCGCTGGACGTGCTGGTAGGCACCCTCATCCTGGGCATCTTCTTCTTTCAGGTGCGGGAGACCTTCGACAGCCTGGATCTCAAGCACATGGAACGGCTCCGGGAGGACTGAGCGTGGAAATCGTCTGGGTTCTCGGAATTCCTGTCCTCGGCGGCGCGGCCCTTGCGCTGTGGGGCCATCGGTCCTGGGCGGCGGAGCTGAACGCGCTGGCCAGCCTGGGTACGTTCCTCGCTTCGGCTGTGCTCACGGCGCGCATCGTCGCGGACGGTCCCCTGACCGCCTGGGACGAGCAGTTCTTCGTGGATTCCTTCAACGTCTTCCTGGTGGCGCTGACTGCCTTCGTGGGTTTCACCACCTCGCTGTTCTCGCGGCCCTACATGCGGGTGGAGGCCCACCACGGGCGCATGAATCCGGCGCGGCTTCGCCTCTACCACAGCATGTACCAGCTTTTCACGTTCACCATGCTGCTGGCGCTGCTTACCAACAACATGGGAATCCTGTGGGTAGCGATGGAGGCGGCGACCCTCACCACGGTGCTGCTGGTCTCGCTCTACCGTACACCGGCGAGCCTGGAGGCGGCGTGGAAGTATTTAATCCTCTGCGGCGTCGGCATCGCGCAGGCACTTTTCGGCACAATCCTGCTCTACTTCGCGGCGGAGAAGGTGCTGGGCGGTGGCGGCGGTGCACTGCTCTGGACCCACCTCAACGAAGTGAAGGGCAGCTTGCAGCCGGCGGTGCTCTCCCTCGCCTTCGTGTTCCTGATGGTGGGCTACGGAACCAAGGTCGGGCTGGCACCCCTGCACAGCTGGCTGCCGGACGCCCACGCCGAGGGTCCGACGCCCATCTCGGCCGTACTCTCGGGGCTGCTGCTCAACGTCGCCCTTTACGCCGTGGTCCGCAGCAAGGTGCTGGTGGACGGCGCCCTGCGCAACGACTTTGCCGGGAACCTGATGATGGGCTTTGGCCTGCTGTCGGTGGTGCTGGCGGCGTTCTTCCTGCTGCGGCAGAAGGACATCAAGCGCCTGTTCGCCTACTCCTCCATCGAGCACATGGGGCTCATCACCTTCGCCTTCGGCATGGGAGGCGCGGTGGCCACCTTCGCCGCCCTGCTGCACATGACGGTGCATTCCCTCACCAAATCTGCGATCTTCTTTGCCGTCGGACACGCGGCGCAGAAAACCGGCACCCAGATGATGGACGACATCCGCGGCCTGGTCACCGTCAGCCCCACGGTGGGCTGGGGCCTGATGCTGGGATGCCTCGCCATCCTCGGCATGCCGCCCTTCGGCGTGTTCGCCAGCGAGTTCATGATCATCACCACCGCCATGGGTTCGCATCCCTGGGCGACGCCGTTCCTGCTTATCGCCCTTGGCGTCGCCTTCGCCGCGATCTTCGGGAAGGTCCAGCCCATGGTCTTCGGCGAGACCACGGCGCGCCCGCTGCCCCACCCGCCGGCGCTGATCCCGGTGTTCGCCCACCTGGCGCTGGTCCTGATGCTCGGCCTGTGGATTCCGCCCTACCTCGCCGAATGGTACCGGCAGGCGGCGCGGCTGATAGGTTAACGCGCCATGGCCGCCGCGAAACTCGCCGAGCTGAACATCCGCCTGACCCCCATGGAGGGCCTGTTTCCCGCCTCCAGGGCTGAGGTGACCGCGCAGCAGTGGACCCCGGCGGTGGAGGCGGTGCGAGACCAGGGCGGATACCTGGTGGCCCTTTGGGGCTCGGACGAACGGGAACGCAGCGGCGGATTCGCCGTACATGCTGCCTTGGCGAGCGATACCGGACTGATCTGCCTGTCGCTGGCGCTGCCGGCTCGCGAGCCATCCTACCCCGACGTCAGCCGCATTTTTCCCGCGGCCTCCCGCATGCAGCGCGCCGCGTTCGACCTGCTGGGCATCCGCGCGGACGGCGCCGCCGACCACCGTCGCTGGCTGCGCCACGCCGCGTGGCCGGAGGACCGGTTTCCGCTTCGGCGGGACTTCCCCCTCGACTCGGCCTGCCCCAACGGCCGGGACGACTATCCCTTCGTCCAGGTGGCGGGCGACGGCGTGCACGAAATCCCCGTGGGGCCGGTGCACGCCGGGACCATCGAACCCGGCCACTTTCGCTTCTCCATCGTCGGCGAGCGGGTCCTGCGCCTCGAGCAACGCCTGGGCTACAAGCACAAGGGCATCGAGAAGCGCTTCGAGCAGTTCGACCTGGCGGGGGGGGCGCGACTTGCCGGGCGGGTGAGCGGCGATTCCACCGTGGCCTACGCCTGGGCGTACTGCATGGCGGCGGAGAGCCTGACTGGCGTCACGCCTTCGCCGCGGGCAGTCTGGCTGCGGGCGCTGTTCCTGGAGCGTGAGCGGGTGGCCAACCACCTGGGCGATCTGGGCTTTCTCGGCAACGACGCCGCGTTTTCCTTCGGACTCGCCCAGTTCGGAAGGCTCAAGGAGGACTGGTTGCGCACCCACCAGGCGCTGTTCGGCCACCGCTACCTGATGGACCTGGTGATCCCGGGCGGCGTGGCGCGCAACCTCGACCGCGCCGGGATGGCACGTATCCGGGAGGAACTGGCGGCCTTCGACCGGGAGATACGACTGCTGCGGGACATCTACGACGACCATGCCGGCCTGCAGGACCGCTTCATCACTACCGGACGGGTGCAGCCCGCCCTGGCGGCAAAGCTGGGGCTCACCGGCCTCGCGGGACGGGCCAGCGGCCAGGCCTGGGACCGGCGCGTGGAGCAACCGTTCGCGCCCTACGATCAGCTGGAAGTGCGCATGGCGACGCATCGCAACGGCGATGTCGCGGCCCGGGTCACGGTGCGCTTCGAAGAGGCGCTGGAGTCCCTGCGCCTGATAGGCGACATCCTCGACCGCATCCCCGGCGGAGACATCGCGGTGCCCCTGGGCATCGCTCGGGACGGGGCACTGGGCGCAGGCTGGGTGGAGGGCTGGCGCGGCGAGGTGCTGGTGGCGATCCACGCGGGCGCGAACAACGCCATTCGTCGCTGCCATGCCCACGATCCCTCGTGGCACAACTGGCCGCTGCTGGAGCACGCGGTGATCGGAGACATCGTTCCCGATTTCCCGCTCATCAACAAGTCCTTCAACCTGTCCTACAGCGGGCAGGACTTGTGAGGGTGAAGGGTGAATGAGTGAAGGAGCCACGTAGGTGCGGCTTCAGCCGCACACCGGCGTTGCTTGTCGAACTGAAAGCCTGCCCGCGACCTGATCGGGGCCCGACCTACGGCACTGAGAACTGACAACCGGCAACCATGTACAAGCTTCTTAAGCAGGTCCTGAAAACCGGCCTCAAGACCGAGGCGCCGCCGCAGCCGGATGAGAGCCTGCGCGCAACCGAGGCGCGGCTCCAGGACGCGGTGCTCGGGCATTTCCGCGGCGCGCTGAACATCCGCCATGTGGACGCCGGCTCCTGCAACGGCTGCGAGCTGGAGATCCATGCCTGCAATAACCCCTATCACAATCTCGAGGGGCTGGGCATCAAGTTCGTGGCCAGTCCCCGGCACGCCGACATGCTGCTGGTGACGGGGCCGGTATCGAAGCACATGGAGGAGGCGCTCAGGCGCACCTACGACTGCACCCCGGAGCCCAAGCTGGTGGTGGCGATCGGTGACTGCGGCTGTGACGGTGGGGTGTTCGGCGAAAGCTACGCCAGCTGTGGCCGGGTCTCCAACGTGATCCCCGTAGACGTGGCGGTTCCCGGCTGTCCCCCGTCCCCTGCGGCCATCATCCAGGGCATCCTTACCGCCATCGACTTGCACCCCCGTGACCGCCGCGAGCGGCGAAATCTGGGATAATCGCCGCTTCGTCACGGCAAAGGATGCGCGTTGGGCCATCGCCTCTCCAAGATCGTCACCCGTACCGGGGATTCGGGGGAAACCGGCCTCGGCGACGGCTCGCGCACGCCCAAGGACGGGCCACGCATCGAGGCCATCGGCGCGGTGGACGAACTGAACAGCGACCTCGGGGTGCTGCTGGCGGAGGGACTCCCGGCGGAGATCAGCGCGTGCCTGCTGGCGGTCCAGCATGACCTGTTCGACCTGGGCGGTGAGCTGAGCATCCCCGGCTACGCCGGGCTCAGGGAGGCGCAGCTGCTGCGAGTGGAGGAGGCGGTGGAGCGGTTCAATTCGACGCTCCCCCCGCTCAAGGAATTCATCCTGCCGGGGGGCAGCCGCAGCGCCGCCCTGGCCCATGTCTGCCGCACGGTGTGCCGCCGCGCCGAGCGCCGGGTGGTGGCCCTGATTCACGCCGACCCGGATCACGCGCCGGGTTTCAGCCTGCAGTACCTGAACCGCCTCTCCGACCTGATGTTCGTGCTGGCCCGGGTGCTGAACCGGGAAGCCGGCCGCGACGACGTGCTGTGGCAGAGGGACAGGGCCTAGGGGTCAGGGATCGGAGCTGGGCGCGGTCGTTCGGTTCGCCGGCTGCTTCGCCTCAGCGCTTAGCGCTCACCCCTAACCCCTTCCAGCGCCTCGCACACCCGCCGCGCGCCTTCGAGGATGCGGGGCGTGGCGCGCTGGATGTAATCGGCGGGTACGGAGTACACCCTGCCCCGGGCCGCCGCCCGTAACGACGGCGCCTTGCGCAGCTTGCGCGCCGCCGCCTCGTTATCCGCCGAGACGCTGGCGAAGATCACCTCGGGATTCGCCGCCAGCAGGCTCTCCCAGGACACGGCCGGGGTGAGCAGCGGCGCGTCGGCAAACACGTTGCGCCCGCCGCAGAGCCGGATCACGTCGCTGATGATGTGCTCGCCGCTCACCGTGAGCAGCGGCTCGTCCCAGATCTCGTAGAACACCGACACGGGGCGGCCGCCGCCGTGGCGCACGCCCAGGGCGGCGATCCCGCGCTCGAACTCCGCCGCCGCGCGCTCGGCGTCCGCGCCGGTTCCGGCCAGCGCGCCGATGGCCCGCAGCACCCGTGGCACGTCCGCGAGGCGCGCGGGCTCCACGGCGTAGACGGGCAGGCCCAGGGCCTCCAGGCGCGCGATCTCGGCCGCGGGATTGCCGCTCACCCAGGCGAGCAGCAGGTCGGGCTTGAGCAGCAGGATGCGCTCGGCGTCCAGGCGCGAGGAATCCCCCACCTGCGGCAGGCGCCTGGCGGCCTCGGGATAGTCGCTCCACGCACTCACCCCCACGAGCTTGCCCCCGGCGCCCGCGGCATACGCGAGTTCGGTGAGGGCGGGCGCCAGGGTGACGATGCGGCTCGCGGTGCCGGTGCGGGGCGGGGCGCGGCCACGGTCGTCCGCGGGCGGTGCCGCGGCGGCCGGCAACAGCGCGCAAAGAAACGCCAGGAGCAGTGCCGCCGATGGCTGGGGCCCGAAGAGCCGCATGCGAACGATGCCGGCGGAGCCCGGCGCTACTTCACGCGCAGGAAGTCCACCAGCGTCTCGCTGATCTCCCGCAGCCTGTGGGACACCGTCTCCAGCAGTTCCACCAGCAGCTTCGAACCCAGGCGCGGATCGTCGCTGATCAGGCGCGCGAAGGTTTCGCGCGCCAGCAGGGCGTAGAGGGTGGGCTCGGCGGTGACGCAGGTGGCGAAGCGCGGCTCGCCGTCCACCAGGGACATCTCGCCGAAGGTCTGGCCGGGCAGCACGGTGCCGATGATCTTCTGCCGCTTCTGGTGATCGAGCTTGAGCACGTTCACCCGGCCCTGCAGCAGCAGCATCATGTAGTCACCCGGGTCGCCCTCCCGGAGGATGGCGACGCCGGAGGCGGAGCGATAGAGCTGGAGATAGTGCGCCATGCGCAGGGTCTCGTCCCGGCTGAAACCGGAGAACAGCTCGGTCTTGAGCAGCAACTCGGCGATGGGCGACGGGTTCACGCCGCCGTCGGCCACGAATTCGATGGGCAGTCGCGTTTCGCCGCTGTCGGCGCCGTTCATCCCCCGCCTCCCTCAGGCCGCCTCGCGCAGTCGGCGCGCCAGCGCCTGGCGGCGCTCGTAGGTCTCCCGGGCGAGTCGCACGTCCTCCAGGAAATAGGGCAGCTCCCGCAGCAGCAGCGCCTGGGGGCCGTCCACCAGGGCCCGTGCGGGATTGGGATGGAAATCCACCAGCACCATGTTGGCGCCGGCCACCACGCCCTGGGCGGTGGCGTGGAAGATGTCGAGGATGCCGTCGGGAGAGGCGAAGCGCCCGCCCACGGAGTGGGAGGGGTCCACGCACACCGGCATGCGG
>DASTHR010000317.1:0-14504 GCA_035718105.1 Burkholderiales bacterium | reverse complement strand
CTGAGGTGCACCTTGACGATCTGGCCGTCCACCCGGGATTTCACCGCCACGCTGGACTGGGTCTCCACGTTGCCCACGGCGCGCAGCTTCAGGGCTACGGTTTTCGTTTCGGCGGTGGCCACCAGCACCGGGATGGGGGTGCCGGGGCCGGCCTTGGGCCTGGCCTGGGAGTCGTTGCCGCCGCAACCCGGGACGGCGGCGGCCAGCGCGAGGGCGGCGAGCAGCGAACCGGGGAATCGGATGCCGGACGACAAGGTCTAATTTCCTGAAATGAAATCAGCGACTCCCGCAACTATACCGCAACCCCCGGCGCGACCGGTGGAGGGCCGGCCGGGCCGTTCATCTGCGGTTCAGCATCAGGGGCGTACAGTTAAGCTGAGCCCAAAGGGCTGCCCACAGCCCGGGCGGAAAAGGAGCAGATCATGAAAACCACACGCCTGATTACAGTCCTGGCGGCGGCGCTGGCCGTCGCCCTTGGCAGCGTGGCGCCCACGCCGGCCTTCGCGGACCGGGGTCACGGCGGGCGCCCGGGGTACGGCTACGTGAAGCCGGGTTACTACCCCGCCCATTACCGCGGCTACGGCGGTTATTACCGGCCTTATTGGGGCCCGCGCTACAGCGTGGGCGTCTACCTGGGTCCGGGATTCTGGAGCGGCTACTACCCGTATTACGGATATGGCGGCTACGGCCCCTACTACTACCCGCCCTACCCCTACTACCCGCCGGCCGTGGCGACAGTGCCCGCGCAGCCGCAGACCTACATCGAGCGGGGCGCGCCGGCGGATGCGCCGGGACCGGCGTCCTACTGGTATTACTGCCGCGAGGCCAACGCCTACTACCCCTATGTGAAGCAATGCCCCGGCGGCTGGGAGCAGGTCAACCCGACGCCGCCACCGCGCTGAGGCGGGAGGTCGAGCCATGACGAACAGACTGAGACTTTCGACGGCAGTCGTGATGATGCTGCTTGCAGGTTGCGTAACCATCCCGTCCGGGCCGAGTTCCATGGCATTGCCCGGCAGCGGCATGGGCTGGGACCGCTTCCGCTACGATGAAGCCGATTGCCGCGGTTTCGCGCAGGCGCAGGTGGGCGGGATGACACCCGACCAGGCGGCGGTCGCCAGCGGCGTCAACAGCGCCGCGCTGGGGACGCTGATCGGCGCCGCGGCGGGCGCGGCCATCGGCGGCGGCGACGGCGCGGCGGTGGGAGCCGGCGCCGGCCTGGCGACCGGCGCCCTGGTGGGCACGGGCGCCGCCAACGCTTCGAGCTACGAGCTGCAGCGGCGCTACGACGGCGCCTACCTGCAATGCATGTACGCCAAGGGCCACAAGATCCCGGTGTACGGCAACTACACCTCGCAGTCCTACGGCTACGGCGGGAACTACGCCCCGCCGCCTCCCCCTCCGCCTCCGCGCTGAGCGGCGCGGGCGAGCTTCGCCGCGACCAGCAACAGCGGCGCGGCGTGCATGAGGAGGTCCAGTATGTCTATCGGTTTCACCAGCGTGCCCGCCGCCAGCATCTTCAGCTTCTCCCAGAGATGCGGCTCGGGGTGGAAGGGCGCGAGCCCGAGCAGCAGCGCCACCGGCAGCAGCAGTCCCCAGGAAATCCGGTCGAGCCATTTCATGGCCGACAGTGTAACGCCGGGCGCCCGCCCGCGATCAGCCCATCAGCCTCCCAGGGCCTTGTTGAGGGCGACATAACCCTTGGTGACCTCCGCCTCGGCGATCACCAGTTCGGTGCGCGCGGCGTAGAGCGCCCGCTGCGCGTCCAGCACCTCGAGGAAGGGTGACAGGCCGCGGGTGTAGCGCTCCTGGGCCAGGGCCAGCCGGCGCTGTTCGGTTTCCACCAGGGCATCCAGCGCCCGTCGGTTGCTGTCGGCGGCGATGTAGCCCGCCAGCGCGGATTCCACCTCCCGCAGCGCCTCCAGCACCGTCTGGCGGTAGCCGTAATACGCCTGCCGGCGGCGGGCATCGGCGACGTCCACCTCCGCCTGGAGCCGGCCGAAGTTGATGAGGGGCGCGGCGATGCCCGCTCCCAGCGACCACAGGGTGTAGCCGGCGGCCCCGGAAACGTCCCGCAGGCCGAACAGTCCCGCAAGGGAAACCTTCGGGTAGGTGTCGGCCACGGCGGCATCGGTGAGGCGGGCGGCGGCGGCGAGTTCGTGCCCGGCGCGACGGACGTCGGGGCGGCGCGCAATCACGGAAGCCGGCGCGTCCAGCACGGCGGGGCGCTCCGCCACCGGCACCGGCGCCGGGGCGGCGAGCCGGGACTGCAGGGTCCCGGGCGGCTGGCCCAGGAGGATGTCCACGCGCCAGGCCGCGATTTCCACCGCGGCCCTAAGCGGCGGGATCTGCGACTCCACCGCCAGCACCTGGCTCTCGGCCTGGGCCACGTCCAGCTCGCTGCGCAGTCCGGCGGACCGCAGGGAGCGCACCAGGTCCGCGGTCTCGCGGCGCACGTGCAGGGTGTCCAGCGCCAGGGCGAGGCGGTTCTGGGCCCCCCGCAGTTCCACGTAGCTGCGGCCCAGCTCGGCGCGCAGGGTGAGCAGCACATCCGCGGCTCCCTCCTCGGACGCCTGCCCCAGCGCCTGGGCCGCGTCGGCCCGGCCGCGGTTGGCGCCGAACAGGTCCGCCTCCCAGCGGGCGTCAAAGGCGGCGTCGTACAGGGACTGCGCCCGGTCCACGCCGGGTATCGCGGCGTTGCCGCGCCCGGCGCCGGCGGCGATCCCCACTTCGGGGTAGAGCCGCGCGCCGGCCGCGGCCGCGCGGCCGCGGGCTTCCAGCACCCGGGCCCGGGCGCGCAGCAGGTCGAAGTTCTCGCGCTCGGCCTCGGCCATGAGCTGGTCGAGGAGGGGGTCGTCCAGTGCCGTCCACCACGGGGCCGCGGACGCCCGGCTGCCCGAGGTCACCAGGGACGCGGACTCCGAAGGCGTCGCGGCGCTCCAGGCGGCGGGCGCCACGGGGTCGGCGGCCTCGAACCGGGGGGCGCTGACGCAGCCGGCGAGCAGCAGCGGCAGCACGGCGAGCAGCAGCCGGGGGCTCACGACGCCCTCCCGCGGCCGGTGCCGCCGGCCCGGATGAAGACGTCCACCTGCTGGCCGACGCGGGCCTGCGCCGCCGCGGCCGGCAGGGCGAAAACGACCTCCAGCACCCGCGTGTCCACGCGCTCGTTGCCGTCGCCGGTGAGGGTGCGCTTGGGCCGCAGCAGCGGTTCGGCGCGCACGAACTCCAGCGCGGCCTCGGTGGCGCCGTCGCCGCGCAGCCGTGCCACGGCGGGCGCGCCCTGCTCGAAGCGGGCGGCGTCGGTCTCGTCCAGTTCCACCCGCACGTGCAGGGGCTCGATGTTGCCCAGGGTCATGAGCGGCTCGCGCTGAGGCCCGACGGCGGCGTACTCCCCGGCGCGGGCATTGACCCGCAACACGGTCCCCGGGATCGGCGCGCGCACGGTGAGCCGCTCCAGCTCGGTCTCCAGCACCCGGATCCGCGCCTCGGCTTCCCGCAGCTGCGCCTCCGCGGACTCGGCGGCGAAGCGGCGCCGGTCCAGTTCGTCCTGGCTCACCGCGCGGCGGTCGCTCACCTGGTGATAGAGGGCGTACTGCTGGGCCGTGTCCGCCACCGCCACCCGCGCCGACTCCAGGCGGGCGCGCTCGGCGCCGATCCGCGCCCGGGCGTCGCGGTCGTCCACGGTGAACAGGGGATCGCCCCTGGCCACCTTCTGGCCGACGGCGACGTGCACCCGGCTCACCACCCCCGGCAGGTGGGTGCCGATGGCGATCAGCTCGGAGTTGGGCTCCACCACCCCCAGTCCGGCCACCGCCTCCGGAAACGGCGAGCGCGCGGGGGTGATCGGGGGCTCGCCCACGGGCCGCTGGGGATGGGCGGTGGAGGTGTAGAGGGCAAATGCGAGCAGCCCGGCGGCGGTGAGCGGCAGGCCGTAACGCAGGAAGGGCAGGCGCGGTTTCATTGGAGCGTTCCTCCGTTCAGTTGATCGGACTCGATGCGGCCGTCGCTCATGCGGACGATGCGATCGGCGAAATGGAAGATGCGGTTGTCGTGGGTGACCACCAGCACGGCGCGCCCCGGGTCGAGGGCGATGTCGCGCAGGATCTCCATCACGGTCTGGCCGGTGTGGGCGTCGAGGGCGGCGGTGGGCTCGTCGCAGACGACCAGCTGCGGGCCGTGCACCAGGGCACGGGCGATGGCCACCCGCTGCTGCTGGCCGCCGGAGAGGTGGTTCGGGGTCTTGTGCCGGTGCTCGCCCATGCCGATGCGCTCCAGCACCTCCGCGGCGCGGCGCGCGGCCTGGCGCAGCGGCATGCCGGCGGCCACCAGCGGCAGCGCGGCGTTCTCCTCGGCGTTGAGCGCCGGCAGCAGGTTGTACTGCTGGAAGATGAAGCCCAGGCGCGCGCGGCGGAACAGCACCTTGTCCCGGTCGCCGAGGCCGGTGAGGCGGGTGCCGTACACCGTCACTTCCCCCGCGGTCGGGGACAGGATGCCGGTGATGACGGAGAGCAGCGTGGTCTTGCCGCAGCCGCTGGGGCCCGCCAGCAGGGTGAGCTGGCCGGCGTGCAGGTCCAGGTCGATGCCGTGGAGCACGCGGTCCACGGTGTCTCCGGAGGAGAAGTCCTTGACCAGGCCGCGGGTGGAGACGGCGACGGGGGTTGCGGTTGTCGGGTTCATGGTCCTAGCCCCTGAAGACGGTGGCGGGATCGAGCACCAGCACCTTGCGGATGCTGGCGACGCTGGCGATGAGCATGATCAGCGCCACCGCGCCGGCGGTGGCGGCCACCACCTGCCAGTGCAGCAGGAAGCCCCGCAGGTGGGTGATGTCGGAGGTGGCCTCGAAGAACAGCGCCGAGCCGCCTATCCCCAGCGAGAAGCCGATGAATGCCACCACCAGGGCCTGCAGCAGCACCATGCCCAGGATCTGCAGGTTGTTCACGCCGATGGCCTTGAGGGCGCCGAACTGGCGCAGGTTCTCCAGCACGAAGATGTAGAAGGTCTGCCCCGCCACGGCGGCGCCCACGATGAAGCCGAGGACCACGGTGATGCCGAAATTGATGGGGATCCCGGTGCGCTTGAGGTAGTGGCCGATGGCGCGCCACTGGAACTCCCGGGAGGTGAGGGCCTGCAGCCCGGTGCGCTCCCCGATGCGCGCCGCGAGCGCCCCGGGGTCCTCGCCGGCGGCGGCGCGCGCCAGGATGAAGGACATGCGGTTCCTCTCCCCGGGGGAGAGCTTCAGGGCCTCGGTGTAGCGGGTGAACACCACGGGGAAGGTGACGAAGGGCGGCGAGGCCTCCGCCAGTCCCACCACCGCCACCCGGCGGTCGTTGATCTCGATCACGCGGCCAGACTCGAAGGGCTGCCCGGGCCAGATGTATTCCCAGCCGGCGCGGTCCATCACCATGGCGTCGGGCCGCTTCAGGTCCTCCCAGCGGCCCTCGATCATCCGCGGCGGGCGGCCGGTGAGGGTGGCGTCGTCCACGCCGATCAGGATCACCTGCTGCATCACGCCGCCGGGGGCCCGCACCACGCCCAGGCCCTTGTACCAGGGCACCGCCCACTCCACCCCGGGCACCCCCCGCACCCGCGCGAGCTGCTTGTCGGGCATGGGCTTGTACTCGTCGATATACTCCACCTGCGAGTCCATGACCCACAGGTCGGCCTCCCGCACGTCGATGATCTGGCTGGCGGTGCGGGCCATGAGGCCGATGAAGATGGAGACCTGCTGCGACATCAGGAGGGTGGCGAAGGTGATGCCGAACACCAGGCCCAGGTACTTGGCCCGGTCCCCCCACAGCATCTTCAGGGCAATCTCGCGCATGGTGGTGCTCCGCTTCGTTAAATATTGAACTGCGTGGTACAATATCAAACATAAACTGTACTGTCTAGTTTAATATTAACCATGGCGAAATCAGGGACCAGACAGCGGCTGCGGGACCCGGCGAAGGCGCGCCCGAAGCCGGGACGGCCCAAGGACGAGGCCAAGGGCTCGGCGATCCTGCGCGCCGCGGGCACCTGTTTCCTGCGCCACGGCCTGGAGGGAGCCAGCATGGACGCCATCGCCCGGGAGGCGGGGGTGTCGAAGCTCACGGTGTACAGCCACTTCCAGAACAAGGAGGCGCTGTTCAAGGCCGTGATCCGCGCCAAGTGCGGTGAGTTCTCGCCGCCGGAGAGTTTCCTGGCCATGGGGGACCTGGAGCCGAGGACGGCGCTCACCCGCATCGCGGGCAGCTTCATGGGGCTGATGCTCGCCCCCGAGGTGCTGGCCATGCACCGGGTCGTGACCGGGGAGTCGGCCAACAGCCCCAAGGTCGCGCAGCTGATGTACGAGGCGGGGCCGGAGCCGGCGATGGCGGCCTTCGCGGAACTGCTCGCCGCCTATGACCGCAAGGGGCTGCTGGCGGTGCGCGAGCCGGCGCGCGCCGCCGACCATTTCTTCAGCATGCTGAAGGGCGACCTGCATTCCCGGGCGCTGCTCAATATCGGCCGCCCCCCCGCGGAGGCGGAATTGAAGCGCCACCTGGACGACTGCGTGGAGGTATTCCTGCGCGCCTACGCCCCGCGCTGAGCGCCCCGGCGTGGGAGAATGCCCGGGATGCACGCCCAGGAACCGCTCCCGGCCCCGCACCACCGGCGCGCCTACCGCTACTACGACCTGGTGATGGCCGCCTTCGTCGCGGTCTACCTGTGCTCCAACCTGATCGGGCCGGCGAAGGCGGCGCAGGTGACGCTGCCCCTTGTCGGCCCGGTGACCTTCGGCGCGGGCGTGCTGTTCTTTCCGATCTCCTACATCTTCGGCGACATCCTCACGGAGGTGTACGGCTACGCCCGGGCGCGGCGCGTGATCTGGGCCGGCTTCGCGGCCATGGCCTTCGCCTCGGTGATGGCGTGGGTGATCGTGCAGCTGCCGCCGGCGCCGGAGTGGCGGAACCAGGCGGCCTACGAAATCGCCTTCGGCTCCACCTGGCGCATCGTGCTCGCATCCCTGATCGCCTTCTTCTGCGGGGAATTCGCCAACTCCTACGTGCTGGCGAAGATGAAGATCATCACCCGCGGCCGCTGGCTGTGGACCCGCACCATCGGCTCCACCATCGTCGGCGAGGGCGTGGACTCGATGCTGTTCTATCCCCTCGCCTTCTGGGGCTCCGGGCTGATCCCCGACGAGATCCTGTGGAAGGTGATGCTGGCTCAGTTCGTAGCCAAGGTGATGGTGGAGGTGGCGTTCACGCCGCTCACCTACAAGGTGGTGGCGGCGCTCAAGCGCGCGGAGAACGAGGACTACTACGATGTGAAGACCCGTTTCACGCCATTCAGCCTCAGGACCTGACTTTTTCTCTTGCGGCGCGGATGGCGCTCAAGACGTTGTCATGGGCAGGCCCGTCAATGGCTTGCCGCGGGATGCCGGGCCGTTTGTGAGAAAAGCCTTACAACAGATTCCGCGGCGCACCACCAAAACCTGTTGACTAGTAAAATCATGGTGCTAGCTTATAAAGTTCCAGAGGCACCCACGAGGAGAGCGCAATGGCGAAACAGCGCGAAGGGCAGTGCCCCGCCGACACCTACGGCGCCGATCTGGTATCCGAGGTCATGACCCGCATTTATCCCAGCCAGCAGGCCTGCGCCACCGGCCATGGCTGCGAGCGCGACGATTGCGCGCTGGACGGCCACTGGCCGGAAGAAACCGGCAACGCGGAAGACAAGGATCCCCCCGATCCGGCCCGCTGCGCCTGCCGCCAGGCGGCTTCGGGCGGATGGGAGTTTCTGGGCTCGGACTGAGCCGCGCAGAAATCCCCGGGAGGCGGGGCCGGGGCGTGTATAATGCCCTCCCAAGTACTCGATGCCGCGTGATCCGGTGGCGGCTCGGTCCCTTCGCGGTTGTTCCAAGAACTCCCCCGATTTTTCCCAACCCAGTCGTGTCCGCCTGAACCGGTTCTGACGGCATTTGCCGCAGCAGGCTGATTCAGGAGATTCGTTTGACCCAGTCGTTTTCCGGGCTCGGCCTGTCGGCCGAGCTGACCCGCGCCGTCGCCGACCAGGGCTACACCCAGCCCACCCCCGTGCAGGCGCAAGCCATTCCCGTCATTCTCGAAGGCCGCGACGTGCTTGCCGGCGCCCAGACCGGCACCGGCAAGACCGCGGGCTTCACCCTGCCCCTGCTGCAGCGCCTGATGTCGAAGGCGGCGCCGTCCCAATCGCCGGCCCGCCATGCGGTGCGCGCCCTGATCCTGACGCCCACCCGCGAACTTGCGGCGCAGGTCGAGGAAAGCGTGCGCACCTACGGCCGCCACCTGCCGCTGCGCTCGACCTTGGTGTTCGGGGGAGTGGGCATCAACCCGCAGATCGATGCCCTGCGCCGCGGGGTGGACATCCTGGTGGCCACGCCCGGGCGGCTGCTGGACCACGTGCAGCAGAAGACGGTGAATCTGTCCCAGGTGGAAATCCTGGTGCTGGACGAGGCGGACCGCATGCTGGACATGGGCTTCATCCCGGATATCCGCCGCGTGCTGGCGCTGCTGCCCAAGCAGCGCCAGAACCTGCTGTTCTCGGCCACTTTCTCGGAAGAGATCCGCAAGCTGGCGGGCTCGATACTGCGCAACCCCGCGCTGGTGGAAGTGGCGCGCCGCAATGCCGAATCGGAGCTGGTGAGCCAGCGGGTGCACCCGGTGGACCAGTCGCGCAAGCGCGAACTGCTGGCGCACCTGGTGACCGATGGCAACTGGCAGCAGGTCCTGGTGTTCACCCGGACCAAGCACGGCGCCAACCGCCTGGCGCAGCAGCTTACGAAGGGCGGCGTGGAAGCCGATGCCATCCACGGCAACAAGAGCCAGAACCACCGCACGCGGGTGCTGAAGGACTTCAAGAACGGGCGCGTGCGGGTCCTGGTGGCCACCGACATCGCAGCCCGCGGCCTCGATATCCAGGAGTTGCCCCACGTGGTGAACTTCGACCTGCCCCATGTTCCCGAGGACTACGTGCACCGCATCGGCCGCACGGGTCGCGCCGGCTGCGAGGGCGAGGCGATTTCCCTGGTGGCGCCGGATGAGCATCCACTGCTGCACGCCATCGAGCGCCTGATCAAGCGCCACATCGAGCGCACCATCGTGGCCGGCTTCGAGCCCGGCCACCCGACCCCGACCCCGGGGCCCGCCGCCCCCGCCCCGCGCCCGGCGCAGCACCGCCCACAGGGCAAGCCGGCCCGGCCGCAACGCCATCAGCATGGCCGCGGCCAACAGGCGCAGGAGCGCCGGCCGGCCCAGCCGCCCGCGCCCGCCCAGGCCGCGCGCCGCCGCGGTCGCGGACCCACGCCCGCCCTGCTGGGCGGCGGCGCGCGGCGCGAAGGCTGAACCACCGCAGTCCCCCAACCTCAAAGGAATCGGAAATGAATATTTTCGTCGGCAACCTGGCACCCGAAACCACGGAGAACGAACTCACCGACCTGTTCAAGGCCTTCGGGCAGGTGAAGTCGGCACAGGTGATGCGGGAACTGTTCAGCGGCACTTCCCGCGGCTTCGGCTTCGTTGAGATGCCGGGCAAGCAGCATTCCCTCGCCGCCATCGCCGGGCTGAACGGCAAGGAAGTCCATGGGCGTCCCCTGAAGGTCAACGAGGCACGCGCGCGGGATGCGCGCCCGCCGCGCCGGCGCTAGGCCTTCCGCAGCGGCACAAAAAAAGCCCCCGGGCTCGCGCCCGGGGGCTTTTTACTTGAAAGCTGTGATGCCGCGGTCTAAAGCGGCTGGATATTGGACGCCTGCTTGCCTTTCGGGCCCTGCGTGACGTCGAAGGAAACCTTCTGGCCTTCCTTCAGGGTCTTGAAGCCCTTGCCCTGAATCGCGGAGAAATGGGCAAACAGATCCTCCCCGCCGCCGTCCGGCGTGATGAACCCGAAACCCTTGGAGTCATTGAACCACTTCACAGTACCAGTTGCCATTTACCATCCTCTGTAAGAACGCGGGCGATCCCGCAACACGAATGCCTGAATCGCAAGACCGCGGACTGCCGAACCGGTAGCGCAAAGCCTTGGACCAAACACAAGGTGCTTTTTTACGCCGATTCGCGCCGCGAGTCCATCGCATTTTTCTGGTGGCGAATCCGGAATTCCCCGGCGCAAAACGGCGCGCAGAAAACGAAAAGGCCGGCTCTGCAGCCGGCCTTGGGATTCGGTGGTGGAGCGGAGGAGGATCGAACTCCCGACCTTCGCATTGCGAACGCGACGCTCTCCCAGCTGAGCTACCGCCCCACGAAGCGCGCCATTATATAGGCAAAGCCCTGCTATAACAAAGTCTAAGCCGAGGGCCTGGCGCCCTCCGCGGCCTGCGTTCCGGTTGCCGCCACGCGCTCCTCGCTCCAGTTGGTAAGCAGGTTGTAGGCCACGCCCAGCACCGTCGGGCCGACAAAAATGCCCAGGATGCCGGCGCTGCCCAGGCCGCCGATGACGCCCAGCAGGGTGATGCTGAAGGGCAGGTTGGCGCCGCGGCTGATGATTATAGGGCGCACGATGTTGTCCACCTGCCCCACGACGAGGAAGGTCCAGGCCAGCAGGAACGCGCCCCAGCCCGGGGAATCGGCGTAGAACAGCCAGCCCGCGGCCGGCAGCAGTATGAGGAAGATCAGCCCCAGCGGGATCAGAGCCAGCAGCAGGCAGGCTGCCCCCAGCAGCAGGAAGTGGGGAACGCCGGCGATGGCCATGCCGATGGTGGCGAGCACGCCCTGCGCCACCGCCGCCCCCAGCACGCCGTAGACCACGGAGCGCATGGTCTTCTCCGCCACCACCAGCAACTGGGCACCGCGTTCGCCGCCAAGCCGGTGCGAGGCCCGCGCGAGCCGCGGCCCCAGCTCGTCGGCGCCCGTGTAGAGGAAAAACAGGATCAACAGGCTCACCAGGATCTGCAGCAGGGCGCCGCCCGTGGCGGCCCCCACTCCCAGCAACCGCTCGCCGATCTTGCCCGCATAGGGCTTGAGCCCGCGGATGATCTTGCTGCTGTCATGGGCGAAGGAGCGCCAGGTCTCGTCCAGCCAGGGCCCGACCAGGGGGATGTTCTGAATGATGGCGGGAGGATCGGGCAGGCCGTTCTCGAAGAAGGTCCGCACGTTGGCGAAGATCAGCGGCACCTCGTCGGCAAACTTCGCGCCCAGGTACGCCACCGGCAGCGCCACCAGGGCGAAGAAGGTCAGGGTCAGGATGGTGGCGGCGAGCCCGGTGCGCCCGCCCAGGCGCCGGCGGAGGGCGTCGAACACGGGCTTGGTGGCCACGGCAAGGATCACGGCCCAGAGCAGGGGCGTGAGAAAGGGGAGGATCACCACGATGGCGCCGCCCAGGATAACCGCCAGCGCGATGTTTCCCGACAACTGTTCGATCTGCCTGGTTCTTTCGGACGCCACGCTTCTTCCCTCCCCGGGCCGCGGCGCGGTGTGCGCCGGGACGGTATTGTACAAGGAGTACCCGCCACCACGGTGCCCGGCGAGCACGGCTATACTCCCGCGAAATGTCCCGGCACGCCCGACATCCGGCCCCCCCGCGGGAAGCGGAGCCCGGCGCCCCCTCCTGGTGGCGCGGGCTGACGGCACCGCTGCGCGCCCTGCCGCGCGCGCAGCGGCTGGCCCTGCTGTGGCTGCTGACTGCGGGTGCGGCGGCGGCCATGCTTTCGCTGCGCATGGTGCAGCCGGAGGATTATCACCGCTTCGCGGACACCCGCCCCTGGCTTGGCGTGCCGAACTTCCTGAACGTGGTCTCCAACCTGCCGTTCATGCTGGTGGGGGCCGCCGCGCTGTGGAACCTGCGCGGGAGCGCGCTCCAGGGTCGCCCGGCGGGGTGGATCTGGCGCGTGTTCTTCCTGGGCATGGCGCTCACCGGGGCCGGCTCGGCCTGGTACCACTGGGCACCGGACCACCACGGACTGTTCTGGGACCGGCTGGGCATGAGCGTGGGGTTCGCGGCGTTCGCGGCCGGAGTGTGCGCGGACCGTTTCGGCGCCGCCATCGGCACCCGCGTCTTCGTGCTGGCCGTGCTGGCCATGGCCGGCGGCGCGCTGTGGTGGCGCGCCAGCTTCGGCTCGGCGGAAAACGTGGCGCCCTATCTGTTCGCGATGTACGGAGGTGCCGTGATCTCGCTCTACGTGGTGCTGGCGTTCCCTTCGCGCCAGGGAAGCGGACACCACGCCTTCATCGCGCTGGCGTTTTTTGCGGTGGCGATGCTGTTCGACGCCTGGCTCGACGGCCCGCTGCTGACGGCGGGCGGGCTGCTGAGCGGCCACAGCTTCAAGCATCTGCTGGGAGCACTGGCCGCCGGGTGGGTGTGGTGGTTCATGCTGCGCCCCGGCCGGATCGCGGATCAGGCGCCCCTGCGGTAAGCCCAGACCATCATCCCGGCGCCGACGGCGATCATCGGAAGGGAAAGCCACTGGCCCATGGTAAACCCCAGGGCCAGGAAACCGAGGAAACTGTCAGGCTCACGGGTGAACTCCACGCCGAAGCGGAACAACCCGTAGGCCAGGATGAACAGGCCGGTGACGGCGCCGGTGGGCCGCGGCTTCGCGGAATACAGCCACAGGATCACGAACAGCGCGAGGCCCTCCAGCGCGAACTCGTAGAGCTGCGAGGGATGGCGCGGCTGCGGGTCCACCTGGGGGAACACCATGGCCCAGGATACGTCTGCCGGTCGGCCCCACAGCTCGCCATTGATGAAGTTGCCGATGCGCCCCGCGCCCAGCCCGATGGGCACCAGCGGCGCCGCGAAATCGCCGACCGCCAGGGGGCTCTTGCGGTACCGGCGGCAGAACAGAAGCAGCGCCACCACCACCCCCAGGAGGCCGCCGTGGAAGGACATGCCGCCCTCCCACACCGCGAAGATCTTGAGCGGCGACTGAAGGTAATCGGCAAACTTGTAGAACAGGATGTAGCCCAGGCGGCCGCCGAGCACCACGCCCAGGATGCCGTAGAACAGGGCGTCGTCGAATTCCCTCACGTTCCAGGGGGCATCTGCGCGCACGGCGATGCGGTGGCGGCCGAGCAGGAAGGCGGCGGCGAAGCCCAGCAGGTACATGAGTCCATACCAGCGAATGGCGACGGGGCCAAGGTGCAGGGCGACGGGATCGAAACCGGGATGGATCAACATCGGGGGCTGGGGGGCAAGTGGCCAGGAAGCAAGCGATTCGGCGAAACTTCCAGGGCCGGGTCGCTTTCCAAGTTTTCGCGAATCGCGCATTATAACCGCCCCTGATTCAATGGCTTCCCCGGTTTCGCCGAAGCCCTCGCCCGACCAAGGACAAGCGCCATGCCCAAGTACCGATCCCGCACCTCCACCGAAGGCCGCAACATGGCCGGTGCCCGCGCCTTGTGGCGCGCCACCGGCATGAAGGACGGCGACTTCGGCAAGCCCATCATCGCCATCGCCAACTCCTTCACCCAGTTTGTGCCGGGGCATGTGCACCTCAAGGACCTGGGCCAGCTGGTGGCGCGGGAGGTGGAAGCGGCCGGCGGCGTGGCCAAGGAATTCAATACCATCGCCGTGGACGACGGCATCGCCATGGGGCACGACGGCATGCTCTACTCCCTGCCCTCACGGGAGCTGATCGCCGACGCCGTGGAGTACATGGTGAATGCCCACACCGCGGATGCCCTGGTGTGCATCTCCAACTGCGACAAGATCACGCCGGGCATGCTGATGGCCGCCATGCGCCTCAACATCCCCGCCGTGTTCGTTTCCGGCGGCCCCATGGAGGCGGGCAAGATCAGGTGGAAGGGCGGCGAGCGGGCGGTGGACCTGATAGACGCCATGATCGAGGCCGGCAACCCGGAGAACGCCGACGCCGAGGTGGCGCAGATGGAGCGCTCCGCCTGCCCCACCTGCGGCTCCTGCTCCGGCATGTTCACGGCCAACTCCATGAACTGCCTGGTGGAGGCCCTTGGCCTCGGGCTGCCGGGCAACGGCTCGGTGCTCGCCACCCACGCCGACCGGGAGCGCCTGTTCCGCGAGGCGGGACGGCTGGTCGTGGCGCTGGCGAAATCCTGGTACGAGCGCGACGACGCCTCGGTGCTGCCGCGCTCCATCGCCTCCTTCCGGGCGTTCGAAAACGCCATGGCCCTGGACATCGCCATGGGCGGCTCCACCAACACCGTGCTGCACCTGCTGGCGGCGGCCCAGGAGGGCGGCGTGGAATTCACCATGGCGGACATCGACCGGCTCTCGCGCAAGGTGCCGCACCTCGCCAAGGTTGCGCCCTCCACCAACCAGTACCACATGGAGGACGTGCACCGCGCAGGAGGCGTGATGGCGATCCTCGGCGAACTCGCGCGCGCGGGCCTGCTCAACCTGGACGTACCCGTGGTTCATGCCAGGAGCCTGGGCGGCGCGCTGGAGCAATGGGATGTGCGCACCACCACCGACGCCAAGGTGCAGGAGTTCTACCGCGCCGCGCCCGGCGGCATCCCGACGCAGGTGGCATTCAGCCAGAACCGGCGCTACCCCAGCCTGGACCTGGACCGGGCCGGCGGCTGCATCCGCGACCG
>DASTHR010000316.1:0-14829 GCA_035718105.1 Burkholderiales bacterium | reverse complement strand
GTGTCGGCGTGCAGGAACAGCAGCACCCTGCCCCCGGCTGCCGCCGCGCCGGCGTTCATCTGGAGGGCGCGGCCGCGGGGCGCGCTCATGACCCGGTCCGCCAGGAGCCGGGCGGCCTCGGCGGTGGCGTCCGCGCTCCCGCCGTCCACCACGATCACCTCGCAGCCGCGTTCCCGCAGCGGCGCCAGCCGTGCCAGGCTGCCGGCGATGCCGGGCGCCTCGTTCAGCGCGGGCACCACGATGGACAGCGGAATCATGCCGCCGCCCTGTCCCGCAGACGGAAGCCGCCCCGCGCCGCCTGCCCGGGACCGTAGTCGGGGCCGGATTCCATGCGGCGGAAATACGAGGTGTGGGCGTCGGACCCCGGGGGCCAGTCCCGCAGGAACGACCGGGACCAGGCGGCGTGGTCGTAGACCAGGGGCAGGGCCTCGAGGTGCAGCCCCTCGAGTTCCAGGCCGTAGAGGGCCGGGACCGGCGCCGGCTCGGCGCCGATGCGGGTGATGACGCCACAGCGCATGCCCGCGAAGTTGGGCATGCCGGCGGCGCCGTTGTTGACCAGCGCGCAGCGCCCGGCGGCCGCCATCAGGTCGGTGGCCACCGGCAGGCAGGTGTGGGAGGACGCGAACACCCGGACCTGCGCCGCGTCAAACCAGTTCGCCAGGCGGGCGGCTCCCTGCGCCGCCAGGGCCTCCTGCGAGAAGCCCCAGCCGGCGAGGGATTCGGCGTCTCCATGGACGATGCCCACCCGCATCCCGTTTGTCTCCACCGTGAGATGCCCGGGCAACGCCCCCAGGGCGGCGCGCTCCTCCGGCAGCACGCGCGCGGTTTCCCGCAGCCGCGCCAGGATGCGGTTGGAGCGCTCCACCTCCGCATCCCCCACCCACTCCGGGTAGCCGCAGCCGCAGCCCGCCCCGGAGTCCTCTCCCGCAAGCTCCGTCTCCACGTTGCCGCGCAGCGCAACCTGCCGGAGCGCGGCCCGGTTTACCGCGGAGAAGTTTTCGGCGTCGGTGTCGAACCAGTGAAAGTCGCCGTTGAACACCATCAGCGGCGCCTCGGGTTCGCGCGCGGCCAGCGCCATCAGCGCGTCGAGTGCTTGGCGGTTGCCGTAGAGTCCGCCCGCCACATACAGGGTGCGGGCGCGCAGCGCCGCCGGTCCGGCGAGCGCGGCAGGGTCGTGGCGGTAGGCGACGGGGCAGGCGCGCCCCGGGCGGCTCCTCATGGGGCCAGCGCACCGCCGCAGCTCGAGCCCTGACCGGCGGTGCAGCCGTAGCAATGCTCGCGCACGGCGATCGGATTGCCCGCCAGGTCCTGGCCGAGCAGCTGCGGCAGCCTCATGCGGGGCCGGCCGGCGACGGCGAGTGGCAGGCCCAGCATCTGGTTGAAGTCGCAGTCGTACACGTAGCCGCGCCAGTCCACGCTGATCAGGGAGCGGCACATCACGTTCTCCAGGTTCTCGTCGCGGTGCGCGTCCCGCAGCAGCGCCATGTAGGCGTCGAACTGCCCCTTCGAGACCAGGGTGCTGCCGAAGCGCTGGATGGGCATGTTGGCCAGCGTGAGCAGGCGGTTGAACGCCACGCCGTATTCGTCCCCGAGGTGCCGCTTGTAGTCCGCCTCCAGCCTCTCCTGCGCGGGCGGCAGCACCGCCCCCTGGGGGTTGAAGACCAGGTTGAGCACCAGCCCGCTGCCCGGCCGTCCATAACCCAGGGCGTTCAGGCGCCGCAGCCCGCGGATGCTGGACTCGAACACGCCCTTGCCGCGCTGGCGGTCCACGTTCTCCTCGAGGTAGCAGGGCAGGGAGGCGGTGACCTCCGCGCCCTGGAGGGCGAGGAACTCCGCGAGGTCCTCATGCCCCGGCTGCTCCAGGATGGTGAGGTTGCAGCGATCTATCACCGTCGCGCCGCGCGCCCGGGCGGCGCGCACCAGGCGCCGGAACTCCGGGTGCAGTTCGGGCGCGCCGCCGGTGATGTCCAGCGCGCCGACGTCGGAGGCGCCGAGGAAGGCGAGCACCTCCTCCATCGTCTCCGGCGCCATCATTTCGGTGCGGGTCGGCCCGGCGTTCACGTGGCAGTGCAGGCAGCTCTGGTTGCAGCGGTAGCCCAGGTTGACCTGCAGGGTCTCGAGCTTGCGGCGGCGGATCGCCGGGAAGCTTCCGGCATCCAGCAGGGGGAGGGTGGCGTGCATGGCCTGGCTCAGTAAGGTTTCTTGAGGGTGGCGGTGTCGTTCAGGTTCCAGTCGTAGGGCAGGAAACTCAGGCCGGCCTGTCCGCTACGAACGCGCTCGCGGTCGGCGGGCGCATCCGCCAGCCGCCCGGCGTGCTTGCCCAGGAATTGCTTGACCGAGGCGTAGCCCGGCCCCTTGGCGAAATCGCCGCCGTACCAGTCGAAGATGGCGGACACCTCCAGTGTCCCGCCGGCGGCATCGTAGCGGTTCCGCGAGCGGTCGGAGAGGAAGCGCGTCACGCCGTCCTCCAGTTGCGCCTCCAGCCGGGCCGCGGTGAAGGCCTCGTCGCGCAGCGCTGGGCAGCCGATGGAGGCGCACACCACCGCCATGTGAATGCGCGGCTCGTCGTAGGCGCCGGGGGCCCGGATCATGCCGTGCTCGATGTCGTCGAGGTGGCGCTCCCGGCCCAGCAACGTGAAGAAGGATTTCTTCCACGGGCTGCGGATCAGGGAGCCGTAGTCCTTGATGGACTTCTTCCCCGGGTACTCGGTGAGGATCAACTCCACGGTGAAGGCGTTGTAGGCGTTGATCAGGAAGGCCAGGCGCTCCGCGCGGGGCCAGGCGTCGAAATCCGCCCGGGGGACCGCTGCGAGCGCCTCCAGGTAGCGCTTCAACTCCGCCCGGTCGCGCTGGAAACCGGCGTAGTCCACCCGGGAGGCGGTGCCGTTGTCCACCCAGACCACGTGCCTTTTCAGCAGCCGGTCCCAGGCGGCGTGGCCGTGGTCGAACGCGGCGCGCGCCGGCGCCGGTAGCACTCCCGTGACCAACAGCAGCAGCCATGCGGCGAGCCGGATCATGCTTCCTAGCTCCGCTGCCAGGCGTGGTAGCGTTCCACCCAGGCCAGGAGCTTCTGCGGCGCGTGGGCTCTCTTCCACTGCCCCGCGGCATACTTGTTGGCTTCCGCGAGGGTGGGGTAGATGTGGATGGTGCCCAGGATCTTGTTCAGCCCGATGTTGTGCTTCATGGCCAGCACGTATTCCGCGATCAGGTCGCCGGCATGCTCACCGGCGATCGTGACCCCCAGGATGCGGTCCTTGCCGGGCGCGGTGAGCACCTTGACGAAGCCATGGGCCTCGCCATCGGCGATGGCGCGATCCAGGTCGTCAATGCCGTAGCGGGTAACCTCGCAGGGAATGTTCTTCTCCTTCGCTTCCTGCTCGTTCAGACCCACGCGGGCGACCTCGGGTTCAGTGAAGGTGGCCCAGGGAATGACCCGGTAGTCGGCGCGGAATTTGCGGAAGCGCCCGAACAGGGCGTTGACCGCGGCGTACCAGGCCTGATGGGCCGCCGTATGGGTGAACTGGAACGGCCCTGCCACGTCGCCGCATACGTAGATGTTGGGGTATTTCGTCTGCAGGTATTCGTTGGACTCGACGGTGCGGGCCTTCGTTACCGGGATGCCCAGCCGCTCCAGCCCGTAGCCTGTGGTGTTGGCCACGCGGCCCACCGCCACCAGGACCTGGTCAAAAGCGATCTCCACCCGCTGCCCCTGGTGCTCCGCCACCAGGACTTTCTCGCCGTCGCGCAGCAGGAACTCCTTCGCCGCGTGGCCCGTGAGCACGCGGATGCCCTCGTCGCGGAAACGCGCCTGAACCAGCTCCGACACCTCGGGATCCTCTCGGATCATCAACCGGGGCAGCATCTCCACCTGCGTCACCTCGGCCCCGAGTCGGGCGAAGGCCTGGGCCAGCTCGCAGCCGATGGGCCCGCCTCCCAGCACCACCAGGCGCCGCGGCAGCTCCCGCAGGTCCCACACCGTGTCCGAGGTGAGGTATCCGGTCTGCTCCAGCCCGGGGATGGGCGGCACGAAAGGCCGCGCACCGGCGGCGATGACGATGGAGCGGGCGGAGAGCGTCCGCGTGCCGCTGGCGCTCTTCACCTCCACGGTCCAGGGCGAGGTGAGGGTGGCTTCGCCCTGCAGGCACTCCACCCCGAGCGCGGTGTAGCGCTCCACCGAGTCGTGGGGCTCCACCTCCCGCACCACCCGTTGCACCCGCTCCATGACCGCGGCGAAGTCGAACCGGGCGTCCGCGCCGGCGACGCCGAACTCCTGGGCGCGCCGCAGGTGGGACAGGAACTTCGCCGAGCGCAGCAGCGCCTTGGAGGGCACGCAGCCGGTGTTGAGGCAGTCGCCGCCCATGCGATGCTTCTCCACCAGCGTCACCTTCGCCTTTACCGCCGCCGCGATGTAGGCGGAAACCAGCCCCGCGGAGCCGGCGCCGATGACCACCAGGTTGCGGTCGAACTTCGCCGGCCGTTTCCAGCCCGCGTACACCCGGCGCGCCCGGGCCCAGTCCACGAAGCGGCGCGCCAGCAGGGGGAAGACGCCCAGCAGGGTGAAGGCCACGATGATTCCGGGGGAGAGGATGCCGGACAGGGTCTGGATCTGCGCCAGCTCGGTGCCCGCGAACACGTACACCAGGGTGCCGGGGATCATGCCCACCTGGCTTACCCAGAAGAAAGTGCGGGGGCGGAAGGCGGTGAGGCCGAACAACAGGTTGATGAGCCAGAAGGGGAACACCGGGATCAGGCGCAGGGTGAACAGGTAGAATGCGCCGTCCCGGGCGATGCCCTGGTTCACCGCCTGCAGTTTGTCGCCGAATCGCGCCTGCACGGCGTCGCGGAACAGGAAGCGCGATGCCAGCATGGCCAGGGTCGCGCCCACGGTGGAAGCGAAGGACACGATCACCGTCCCCCACAGCAGTCCGAAGATGGCGCCTCCGGCCAGGGTGATGAACACCGCCCCCGGCAGCGACAGCGAGGCCATGATGACGTAGATCGCGAAGTAGATCAGCGCCGTCCGGGCCGGGTTCGCCTGGAAATAGGCCTCCAGCGCCTCGCGCTGCGCCTTCAGAAACTCCAGGCTCAGGTACTGGCGGGCATCAAAGTAGAAAAACGCCGCCACCAGGGCGGAGATCACGGCGAGCAGCAGCAGCTTGCGGCGGTTCATGGCGACTCCGGCGGCGGCGACAGTGCGTTTGGTCGGCCCGGGCGAGGAATCCTTACAGCGCGGTGCCCGGTGGCGCTTGGTAGAATGTGCGCCGAATCTTACCGGAAAACATCGGCTTCAATTCGACGTCGGGGGAAGGGTTATGGCAGGTCCGCTGGCAGGCCTGAAGGTGATTGAGATGGGCACGCTGATCGCGGGCCCGTTCTGCGCGCGCCTGATGGCGGAGTTCGGCGCCGAGGTGATCAAGATAGAGTCCCCGGAAGGCGGCGATCCCCTGCGCACCTGGCGCAAGCTGCACAACGGGACTTCCCTGTGGTGGCACGTGCAGGCGCGAAACAAGAAGTCCGTCACCGTCAACCTCAAGCACCTCGCCGGCCAGGAGATCGTTCGCAGGCTGGCCGCGGAGGCCGACATCGTGGTGGAGAACTTCCGCCCCGGCGCCATGGAATCCTGGAACCTGGGCTGGGAGCAGCTCTCGGCCGCCAATCCGAGGCTCGTCATGGTGCGGCTCTCGGGCTTCGGCCAGACCGGCCCCTACCGCGACCGGCCGGGCTTCGGCGCCATCGGCGAGTCCATGGGCGGGCTGCGGCACCTCACCGGCTTTCCGGACCGCGCGCCCTGCCGCGTGGGCGTGTCCATCGGCGATTCCATCGCCGCGCTGCACGGCGTGATCGGCGCCTTGATGGCGCTGCGCCACCGCGACGCCACCGGGCGCGGCCAGGTGGTGGACGTGGCGCTCTACGAGTCGGTGTTCAACCTCATGGAGAGCCTGCTGCCGGAGTACGGCCTGTTCAACTTTGTGCGCCAGAGGAGCGGCGCCTCGCTGCCGGGCATCGTGCCGTCCAACACCTACCCCTGCGCCGACGGCAAGTATGTGGTGATCGGCGCCAATGCCGACTCCATCTTCCGGCGCATGATGACGGCCATCGGCCGCGACGACCTCGCCACCAATCCCGCCCTGGCGAAGAACGACGGCCGCGTCGCCCACACCGACGAGATCGAGGACGCCATCGCCGCCTGGACCCTGGCGCACAGCCTGGACGACGTGGTGCAGACGCTGGAGCGGGCCGAGGTGCCCGTGGGGCGCATCTACGACATCGCCGACATCGTGGCGGATCCCCATTACCAGGCGCGGGGCATGATCCGGGAGGCCCCCCTGCCCGATGGCACTTCCCTCAAGGTGCCGGGCATCGTGCCCCGGCTCTCGGACACGCCGGGCGACATGAAGTGGCTGGGGCCGACCCTCGGCCAGCACACCGCCGAGGTTCTGGCGGCGCTGGGCTACGACGAGGCGGCGCGGCGCGACCTGAAACAGCAGGGCGCCATCTGAGCCGCATGGCGAAACCGGATCCGCTGCTCGCCCAGGCCCTGGCGGCGCACCGCGCCGGGCAGCTTCCCCAGGCCCGGGACCTGTACCGGCGGGTGCTGGAGGCCGATCCCCGCAACGTGGACGCCCTCAACCTGCTGGGAGTGCTGCATTCCCAGACCGGCGACCTGCCCCGGGCCTGCGAGGCGCTGGAGCGGGCAGTGGCGGCGAAGCCGCAGTACGCCGAGGCCAATGCCAACCTGGGCATGGTGCTGCGTCAGGCCGGGCGCGCCGCGGAGGCGGAGGCCGCCTGTCGCCGCGCCATCGCTCTCAAGCCGGAACTGGTGGAAGCCCACAACAACCTGGGCGCCGCGCTGGAAGACCGCGGCGCCGTTGCGGAGGCGGCGGCCAGCTACCGCCGCGCCGCGCAGCTTCAGCCGGGGCGCGCCGACGTGCGCTTCAACCTGGCGAACGCCCTGACGAAACTCGGCGAGCGGGAGGAGGCCGCCGCGATCTACCGCTCCATCCTCGCCCTCGCGCCCAACTACGTCCCGGCGCTGATCAACCTCGCGCGCATCGAGGCCGGTGCCGGCCGCGAATCCGAAGCCGAGGCGCTGTTCGCCCGCGCCCTGTCCCTCGACCCGGAGAACGGCGACGCGCGGGCGGGCCTGGGCGTCATCGCCCTCGGCAACGGCGAGTACGAGAAGGCGGCGGAACTGCTGGGCGCCGCCGGGCGCAGCCAGCCCGAGCGGTCGGAATGGCACCGCCTCGGCGCCCTCGCCCTGCAGCGGCTGGGCCGCCATGACGAGGCTGCGGAGGGCTTCCGCCGCGCCCTGGACGCGGATGCGGGCAACGGCGACGCCTGGATCGGCCGGGTGGCCTCGCTCGCTTCCTCCGCGCGGCAGGAGGAGGCCCTGGAGGCGGCCCGCGAGGGGCTGAAGCAGCTCGACGGTCGCGTTCTGGACAGCGAAGAGGATCGCGAGCGCTGGGCGCTGGTGCACAGTGCCCTGATGCTGAGCCTCAACTATGCCGATGGGGTCGCGCCGCGGGAGATTTTCCACGAGCACCGGCGCTGGGACGAGATCCACGCCCGGCCCCTGGCCCCGGCGCATCGCCCGCGCCCCGCGCCCCCCGAGCCGGAGCGGCGCCTGCGCATCGGCTATGTCTCGGCGGACTTCTACGACCACCCGGTGGCCTGTTTCCTGGAGCCGATTTTCGCGAACCACGACCGCGAGCGCTTCGAGGTGTTCCTCTACAGCGGCGTCGCCCGCGCGGATGCCGTGACGGATCGCTTCCGCGGATATGCGGACGGATGGCGGGACCTCGCCCGGGGCCGCGGCGCGGAGGACGCGCGGCGCATCGCCGAGGACCGCATCGACATCCTGGTGGACCTGGGCGGCCACATGGGCGGCTTCCTGCTGCTGTTTGCCCGGGGGCCGGCGCCGCTCGCGGTGTCCTACCTCGGTTATCCCTGCACCAGCGGGCTCTCGCTCATGGACTGGCGCCTCACCGACGCGCGCGCCGATCCGCCCGAGACCCAGCCCTTCAGCAGCGAGCGCCTGCTGCACCTGCCGGGGAGCTACTTCTGTTACCGGCCGCCCGCCGACACCCCGGATCCCGTCGCGCCGCCGGCGCTGCGCGCGGGACGCATCACCTTCGGCTCGTTCAACAATCCCGCCAAGATCACCCGCGGCGCCGTCGCCCACTGGGCGGCGGTGCTGCGGGCGGTGCCGGACTCGCGGCTCCTGCTCAAGGCCGGCGGGATGGACCAGCCCGCCATGCAGGCGCGGCTGCGCGGGCGCTTCGCCGAGGAAGGCATTGGCGCGGAGCGCCTGGAATTCCGCGGCGTCACAAAGGAACGCGCCGGTCACCTTGCCACCTTCAACGAGGTGGACATCGCCCTGGACTCCTGGCCCTACAACGGCGCCACCACCACCTGCGAGGCGCTGTGGATGGGCGTGCCGGTGGTGAGCCTGCGGGGCGCGACCCACGCCTCGCGCATGGGCTGGAGCCTGCTTTCGGCGGCGGGGTTGCCGGAAATCGCGACGGCGAGCCCCGGTGAGTTCGTCGCTGCTGCGGCGGCACTCGCTTCCGACGCGGAGCGGCTGGCGGCGCTGCGGCGGGAGCTGCGCGGGCGCTTCGAGGCCTCGCCGCTGCGGGACGAGGCGGGTTTCACCCGCAGCCTGGAGCTGGCGTACCGCCGGATCTGGCGCGAATGCTGCGCGGCCGGAGGCTGAGGGCGCCTTGATCCGCCTTGACAGCCTCACCCTGGCCCGCGCCGGCCGCGTGCTGCTGGAGGACGTGGACCTCACGCTCCACGGCGGGCGCAGGGTGGGCGTGGTGGGCCCCAACGGCTGCGGCAAGTCCAGCCTGTTCGCGCTGCTGGCGGGAGAACTGCATCCGGAATCGGGGGACCTGGAGCTGCCGCCGCGGCTCATCATCGCCCGGGTCGCCCAGGAGACCCCGGCGGTGTCCACGCCCGCCCTGGATTACGCCCTGGACGGCGACACCGGGCTGCGGCGCGTGGAGGCGGAACTCGCGCAAGCCGAGGGCGCGGAGGATGGTCATCGCCTGGCCGAGCTGCACGCGGAACTGGAGGCCATCGGCGGCTACTCGGCGCGGGCGCGGGCCGCGGCCCTGCTGCACGGCCTGGGATTCAGCGACGCGGACCTGTCCCGGCCCGTGGCGGAGTTCTCCGGCGGCTGGCGCATGCGCCTCAACCTCGCCCAGGCACTGATGTGCCGCTCCGACCTGCTGCTGCTGGACGAGCCCACCAACCACCTGGACCTGGACGCCGTGCTGTGGCTGGAGGAGTGGCTGCGCGGCTACCAGGGCACGCTGCTGCTGATCTCCCACGACCGGGATTTTCTCGATGCCGTGGTGGAGTCCATCCTTTCCATCGAGGACAGGAGGCTGCGGCTCTACGCCGGCGCCTATTCCGACTTTGAGCGCGCCCGCGCCGAGATGCTGGCCCAGCAGCAGGCGGCGTATGCGCGCCAGCAGCGGGAACTGACGCGGGTGCGGCAATTCATCGACCGCTTCCGCGCCAAGGCGACGAAGGCGCGCCAGGCCCAGAGCCGGTTGAAGGCCCTGGCGCGCATGGAGCTGATCGCCGCCGCCCACGTGGATTCCCCCTTCGATTTCGCCTTCCGCGCGCCGGAGGCCAACCCGGACTATCCCCTGCGGCTCGAGCGCGCGGCCGCCGGGTACGGCTCCACCGCCGTGCTCGGCGGCATCGAGCTGCACCTGGAGTCCGGCGCGCGGGTGGGCCTGCTGGGGCGCAACGGCGCCGGAAAATCCACGCTGGTGAAGCTGCTGGCGGGTGAACTCCCGCCCCTGGCGGGCAAGCGCCTGGAAGGGAAGGGGCTGAAGATCGGCTACTTCGCCCAGCACCAGCTGGAGCAGCTCAGGCCGGAGGAGGGGGCGCTCCGGCACCTGCAGCGACTGGATCCTCTCACGCGCGAGCAGGACCACCGCGACTTCCTCGGCGGCTTCAACTTCCGCGGCGAGCGGGTGGAGGAGCCGGTGGGCAACTTCTCCGGCGGCGAGAAGGCGCGGCTGGTGCTGGCCATGCTGGTGTGGCAGCGCCCCAACCTGCTGCTGCTGGACGAGCCCACCAACCACCTGGACCTGGAGATGCGCCACGCGCTGACGGAGGCGCTGCAGGATTACGAGGGCGCCATGGTGGTGGTGTCCCACGACCGGCACCTGCTGCGCACCACCGTGGAGAAGCTGCTGCTGGTGGCGGAGGGCCGGGTGCAGCCCTTCGACGGCGACCTGGAGGATTACCGCGACTGGCTGGCGAAGAACCGCGCCGCCGAGGAGCCGGAGGGCGCGGCGAGGGGCGAGCCCCGCCGCAAGGACCAGCGCCGCCAGGAGGCGGAGACCCGCAACCGCTCCAACGCCATGCGCCGGCCCCTGAGGAGCCGCATCGACGCGCTGGAGAAGCGGCTGGCGGCCCTCGCCGAGGAGAAGGCGCGGCTCGACGCCCTGTTCGCCTCCGGCGACGCCTATGGCGACGCCAACCGGGAGCGGCTGGTGGCCGCCACCCGCCGTCAGGGCGAGATCGCGGTGGAGCTGGAAGCCGCGGAGGAGGACTGGCTCTCGGCGCAGGATGAGCTGGAGAAGCTGGAGGCGTCCATGGCGGGGGGCGCATCGCGGTGAGGCGGCTGCTGGCGGCCTTCACGCTGCTGCTGCCGCTGCTTGCGCCCGCCCCCGGGCTGGCGGCCTGGGTGCCCACCGACCGCTGGGAGCCGGAGGTCCAGACCTGGGAGGAGGAAGACCGGCGCAATCCGCCCCGGCAGGGAGGCGTGCTGTTCATCGGCAGTTCCACCATCCGCCTGTGGAAGACCCTCGCCGAGGACTTCCCGGGGGTGGACGTCATCAACCGCGGTTTCGGCGGCTCGGAAATCGCGGATGCCACCGACCTCGCCCACCGCATCGTCGTGCCTTACCGGCCGCGCATGATCGTGCTCTACGCGGGGGACAACGATCTCGCGAACCGCCGCACGCCGCGCCAGGTGCGGGACGATTTCGCCGCCTTCGTGGACCGCGTGCGCCGCGACCTGCCGACGGTGCGCATCGCCTTCATTGCCATCAAGCCCAGCCCGGCACGGGCGCACCTGCTGGACCGGATGCGGGAGGCCAACGCCCTGGTGCGCGACTACGCCGCGACCAAGCGCGACGTGGTATTCATAGACGTGTTTACGCCGATGATGAGCCGGGAGGGCGGGGTGCGCGGCGATCTGTTCGCGGAGGACGGCCTGCACCTCACCCGGGCGGGCTACGACCTCTGGAAATCGCTGATCGCGCCGGCGCTGCGATGAGCACTTACGTCCTCGCCGTCTTCTGCGTCGTCTACCTGGGCATGATCCTGGGCGGGCTGCCGTTCCTGCAGCTCGACCGCACCGGCATCGCGCTGCTGGGCGCCATCGCGCTGGTGGGGGCGGGGGCGGTCACGCCGGAGCAGGCGGCGCGCTCCGTGCACCTGCCGACGCTGCTCCTGCTGTTCGCCTTCATGGTGCTCTCGGCGCAGATGCGCCTGGGCGGCTTCTATTCCTGGGTGACGCGCCGGGTGGCCGCCGCCGAGGTCTCGCCCCCGGCGCTGCTGGCGCTGCTGATGGGGGTGGTGGCGGCGCTCTCCGCGGTGTTCAGCAATGACGTGGTCTGTCTCGCCGTGGCGCCGGTGCTGGCGGATGCCTGCCTGCGCCGTCGCCTGGACCCGCTGCCCTTCCTGCTGGGGCTGGCCTGCGCGGCCAATATCGGCTCCGCGCTGACGCTCATCGGCAATCCCCAGAACATGCTCATCGGCGAGACGCTGGGACTTTCATTCTCCGGCTACGTCGCGGAGGCCCTGGTGCCGGTGCTGGCCGGTCTGGCCCTGACCTGGACCATCCTGGTCCTGCAGGTGCGCGGGCGCTGGCGGCAGGAGGGGCCGGCAGAGCGCGCGCTACCCGAGCGGCGGGAAGGGGAATCGCTGGACCCTTGGCAGACCGCAAAGGGGCTTGCCATCGCGGGCGCCCTGCTGCTGGTGTTCCTGTTCACGTCCTGGCCGAGAGAGGTGGCGGCGCTGGTGGGCGCCGGCCTGCTGCTCCTCAGCCGGCGACTGCATTCCAGCCGCATGCTGGGCCTGGTGGACTGGGAACTGCTGGTGCTGTTCATCGGGCTGTTCGTGGTCAACCACGCGATCCAGGAAACCGGTCTGACGGCCTGGGCGGTGGCGGAACTGGCGGAGGCGGGGGTGCCCCTGCGGGATCCGGGAACCCTGTTTGCCGCGACCTTCGTCCTGAGCAACATCGTCTCCAACGTACCGGCGGTGATGCTGCTGCTGCCGGTGGCCACCGATCCCCTGGCGGGGCCGATGCTGGCGCTGGTGAGCACGCTGGCGGGGAATCTGCTCATCGTCGGCAGCATCGCCAACATCATCGTGGTGGACGCCGCGGCCCGCCAGGGCATCCGCATCACCTGGCAGCGCCACGTCCGAGTGGGTTTGCCGGTGACCCTGGCGACGCTGGCAGTCACCGCGGGCTGGTTATGGCTGCGCTGGCATTGACGGGCCGGTCGTTCAGAAATCCCGAAGCGGGAATCGAGGCAAAACGCGGATCGCCGGGCGCGGTCTAAGCTTCAGATGCAGGCTGCGCCCCGGAGGGTCCCATGTTTGCCTCGTCTGCTGCCGTGGCAGGGTTTTTCCTGCTCCTCCTGACCCTATCCGGGCCGGCGGGCGCGATGAGCCCGGAACCGGCCCAGCTCGGACGTTTCAGCGCGGTGGAGGGCGAGGTCCGGATCGGCTACGCCGAGGGGGACGAGGACCGGGATCGCGCAAGCGTCAACCATCCGGTGGCGAGCGGGGCGCGGATCGTTGCCGGCCCGTCCGCCCGTGCCGAGATCCGCATCGGCCCGAACGCCCTGACCCTGGGCGGGCAGGCCCTGCTCGATGTCGTGAGCCTGGGGGAGGGCACGCTGCAGCTGCGCCTGGACGAGGGGGCGCTGATCCTCGCGCTGCGCGATTCTGCGCCCGGCGGGCAGGTCGAGGTGGCGACGCCCCGGGCGTCCGTGGGCTTACTCGGACCCGGGACCTACCGGGTGGACGCCGAGCCCGGGGCGGCGTCCACGCGCGTCGCGGTGCGGGCCGGCGAGGCCATGGTCCGGTTTGGCGACGGCGAGATTCCGCTGAAGGCGGGAGCGGGTGTCACGGTTTCGGCGACGGCGGTGATCGAACACCCGGTTGCTGCCGCGCCTCCCCAGGACGACCTGGAGCGCTGGGCCCAGGCGCGGGAGGCGGAGCAGGGGGCGGCGGTCTCGGACAATATTCCGCCCTACGTGACGGGGCACGAGGAACTCGACCGCAACGGCTACTGGTCCACCTACTCCGGCTACGGCAGGGTCTGGACGCCGGGCAGCGCCTGGGGCGGTTGGACCCCCTACACCTACGGCCACTGGGCCTGGGTGCCGCCCTGGGGCTGGACCTGGGTGGACGACGCGCCCTGGGCTTTCGCCACCTTCCGCTTCGGGCATTGGGCATTCCTGCACGGCCGCTGGTGGTGGGTTCCGGGCGGCCTGGGGGCGCGCCCCGTGTTCAGCGGTTTTGTCCCCTTTCATCCGGGGCAGGTCATTTTCACCACATCCTTCTTCGTCCACGGGAAGCCGGCGCACCACTTCGTGCCCCTCAAGCCCAGGACGCCGATCCCGGCGAAGCGTTCGCTGCATCCCACGTACTGGCCGGGCGAGACGGCGCTTCCGGCGCCGCCGGCAGCCGTGACCCCGGGTCTCGCGGTGTCGCCGGTCGCGCCCGGATCGGCAGCCCTGCGGTCGCAGACCACCGGGTTGCCGCGGGCAATCGTGTCGCGCGGCGGCGCCGATGCGCGCGTCGGGGGAGTCGCCCCGGAATCCGCCGCCCCACTCGGATCGCGTCGGAGATCCGCGGAATCCGGGTCCCCCGCGGCGCCGGTTCACCCCGCCGCTCCGTCGCTTCGGCGCGGACCGGCGGCGGATGCTCCCGCCCCGGCCGTGCAGGCGGGTCCGGCGCCGGCGCGAACGGCCGCACCGGTCGTGGCGCCCTTGCGTCGCGAGAGCGGGGAAGGTTTTCGGCGCGGCGCGCCTGCCGCCAGTCCCTGGAGAGCGGGCGTGGGGCCGGGTGACGTGCGTTCCCCGCCTTACGGTGCCAGGTCAAACTCGGCTCCTTCCGGAGTGCCGGGAGCGGTCGGGGGCGGGCTCCCCCGGCGGGATGCGGCGGGCGTCCCGCTTCGGGGCGGTGGCGGCATTCGGGGGGATTCGGCGTGGCAGGGCGGGGGGCGTGGCCAGGAACGCGTGCCGGCCGCGAGTCCCATGGGAACGATGATGGCGCCACGCCAGGGCGGAAGCGCTCGACGCTAGGATGTGCTCGGTTCGCCGTCGGCGTTCAGCCGATGGGCACGCCGGCGCCCAGATCCAGGCGGCCGGGGAGACGCACCTCGGGCGTTTCCTCCTCCTTGAGTTTCACCCCGCTGTACTTGAGGGCAACCCGGGCTGAGCAGGCGCCGGGCGCGACCGAGCGTATGGCGCCGCCGCGGATGGTGAGGGCGGCGCTCTTGAACTTCGCCACCAGCTCCAGCGTGAACTTGAGGGTGCGGATGGGGGCACCGTTGAACAGGACTTCGATCTCCGGGTGCACGGTGCAGTTGACCCTGTGCTCTCCGAGATGCACCACCACGCTCTGGTCCGGCGGATATTTCGCGGGGTCGGCGTACTTCTTCAGCTCCTGCGCCTTGCTCCAGGCCGAGACGATGAACTCCAGGGGGTCGGCCTTGAGCGCTTCCCGGAGCCGGGATTCCGCTTCGCCTTTCACCAAGTCCCAGGCCAGGTTTGCGGCCCGGGC
>DASTHR010000315.1:0-11617 GCA_035718105.1 Burkholderiales bacterium | reverse complement strand
TCCGGGCCACTACATGCGCCGTATCAAGACGGTGAGCCTCAGTGTGCCATGCGTGACCGGGCCCTACGCCGGCGTAAGCTGCAAGTTGACGCTGTTGCGCAATCAATTTCGGCACTCGCCGGAGGCCAGCGCCAGCTACAGAAAGGCGACGACCGGCGATGACCCGCGGTTCGAGGTCCGCTACGGAGCCAGCGAGTCGATCGTCACCAGCAGCGGGCGTGACGACAGCGGGTTGTTCGAGACCCTGCTGCGGGACGACCGGTACCTGCCCTTCGAGAGTGCCGGCGCGGTCAGCACATGGCGCCTGGAGCTTCCCAGGGGCACTTCGGAGCTTGATTTCGACACCATCTCCGACGTGATTCTGCATATGCGGTACACCGCGCGGGATGGCGGGGACGACCTGCGCGCAATGGCGCAGCAACAGTGGCTCGCGGACGCGAGCGGGAGCCGACCCGTTGTGCGCTACCCGTTGCTGCTGAGCTGCCGGGTTGATTTCGCGGCCGAATGGGCACGGGCGAAGTCCTCGGGCGGACCGCTCCAGGTTCAGCTGGACCTGGGCCTGTTGCCGTACTGGATGAATGCCCTTGGATTGTCGCTGCGCAAGGTGTCGACGCTGAATCTGCCCATTGCAGATCCAGCCCAGGACGCCAGTTTTGTAGCGACAGAGCGGTGGCCCGCCAGCGGCCAAGTGCCGCCGATCCGGCTCAATCTCAGGGCGGATGGAACCGGCGGAAGCGCGGATCTCGGTGCATTGGCTACCGGCACCGAGGACGTGCTGCTTTTCCTGGAGTGCGGCAATGGGTGAAACCGACCCGTTGTCGGGGCGGGGAGCCCTGGGGCGTTTGCGGCAGCCGCCGGGCCCCGCTCATCGGCGCGGCCGCGCGGATCGGGGTTACTTGCCCTTCTGGTCCAGTTCGGCGATGAGGGCCGGGGTGACCTCGTCGAAGCCGAGGATGCGCCGGCCCTTGTGGTCCCGGAGGAATTCGTCGGCGTCGGCGCGGCTGGCGAGCGGCACCAGCTCGTGGCCCATGGGGCCCAGCACGTCGGAGCCGGTGACGTAGAAGGCCTTGCGGGCGTCCACGCGGGTGAGGCCGTAGTACTCGGTGACCTCGATGCTTGCGATGTCCTGCCTGCCGTGACCCGGGGCGTACTTCGGAAGATCGAGCAGGTACTTGAACAGGTCCTTGGCGCCGTCGAAGTAGTGGGCGTGGCCGTCGCGGTAGGTCACGGCGGCGGTCCAGTTGGGATACTTGGACACCAGCATGCCGCACACCGGGCAGGTGTCCCTGCCGCCCGGTTTGCCCGCCGCCTGGGCCAGGGCCTGCGCGGAGGCCAGCGCGCCGGCGGCGGCTAGCAGAAAGTCGCGGCGCCGGATCATCACCAGTTGGCGAGGTTGCGCATCACCGCGAAATAGCGGGCGCCCTGGTACACGGTGGCCACGCCCAGCACGATCACCACCAGCGCCGCGCCTTTCAGCAGTTGCCCCCGGACCTTAGCGCCCAGCTTGGCGAAAGCCACGCTCACGAACAACATGGAAGGCAGGGTGCCGGCGCCGAAGGCGAGCAGCAGCAGGCCGCCCTGGACCGGGGTGGCGGCGGTGGTGGCGCTCACCGCCATGGCCAGCGTCATGGAGCAGGGCATCAGACCGTTCACCACGCCGCCCATCGCGGCGCCGGCCACCGGCCCGCGCCTGGGCGCCTCCACCAGCAGCTTGCGCAGCCAGGAGACCTTGGCGAAGCACATCGTCAGGCTGAAAGGCAGCACGCCCAGGATTTCCAGCCCCAGCAGGATCACCACCAGGCCCGCCGCGATCTGGAGCAATCCCTGGGCCTTGCCCAGGATGCCGGTCTGCAGCAGCACCGCGCCCGCCAGGGCCGCCAGCATCCCGATCAGGGTGTAGATGCCGATGCGCGCGCCGTGGTAGGCCGCGACCGGCAGCATGCCGCGCCCGCCTTCCCCGGCCTTGAGGAAGAAGCCGGAGACCAGCGCGCCGCACATGCCCACGCAGTGGCCGCTGCCCAGGATGCCGGTCATGAAGGCGAGCCCGTAGGACAACTGGGCGAGTGTGTGCTGGTGGCCTGGGTCCATGTCAGTCGCTCCGGCTCATGCACGCTGCAGCCGCAGGGAGTTGGCCACTACCGAGACGGAACTTGCCGCCATGGCCGCCGAGGCGATCATCGGATTCAGGCGCCCCAGGGCCGCCACGGGAATCGCTGTGGTGTTGTAGCCCAGGGCCCAGAACAGGTTCTGCCGGATGATGCGCAGGGTCTGGCGCGAGAGGGCGATGGCCTCGGCTGCCTTGGCGAGGTCGCCGTTCACCAGGGTGACGTCCGCCGCCTCGATGGAGACATGGGTACCGCTGCCCACCGCGAAGCCCACGTCGGCGGCGGCCAGCGCGGGGGCGTCGTTGACCCCGTCGCCGATCATCCCCACCCGCTCGCCGCGCGCCTTGAGTTCGCGGATCAGCGCGAGCTTGCGCTCCGGCGTGGCCCGGGCGATGACCTCGTCGATGCCTACCTGTTTCGCCACATGGCGCGCGGCCGCCTCCACGTCGCCGGTGGCCATCACCGCTCGCACGCCGAGCTTGCGCAGGCGGCGCACCGCTGCCGCGGAAGTGGGGCGCGGCGCGTCGGCGATCGCCGCGAGCGCCGCCAGTTCTCCGTCCACGGCGGCGAACACCGGCGTCTTGCCCTGGGCGGCGAAGGCATCCGCCCGTTCCCGCCCGCGCCCGCAGTCCACGCCCTGCGCCTCGAGCCAGGCGGCGTTGCCGACCAAGATCCGGTGCCGCTGCACCGTGGCCGCGACCCCCGCGCCCGGCACCGCGTCGAAACTCTTCGCGGAGAGCGCCGGCGCCGCGCGCGAAGCGGCATGGGCGACGATGGCCCGGGCCAGGTAATGCTCGGAGCCCTGCTCGGCGGCGGACAGGAGGGCCAGCAGGCGCGCGTCGGCGCGGCGGCTGAGGTTCACGAAGTCGGTCACCACCGGCCTCCCCTCGGTGATGGTGCCGGTCTTGTCGAACACCACCGTGGTGAGCCCGGCCATGGTTTCCAGGCTCTCGCCGCGGCGGATGAAGATGCCGCGCCGCGCCGCCTGGCCGGTGCCGGCCATGATGGCGGTGGGCGTTGCGAGCCCGAGGGCGCAGGGGCAGGCGATGAGCAGCACCGCCGTGGCGTGGGTCAGCGCACTGCGCGCCGAGTGGCCTGCGCCCAGCCAGCCCACGGCGGTGGCGCCGGCGATGCCCATCACCGCCGGCACGAACACCGAGGCGATGCGGTCCGCCATTTTCTGCACCGGCAGCTTCGCGCCCTGCGCTTCGTCCACCATGCGCACGATGCCGGCGAGCACCGTGTCCTGTCCCACCGCCGTGACGCGCTGGGTGAAGGCGCCGGACAGGTTCATGCAGCCGCCCGTCACGCCGTCCCCGGCTCGCTTCGCCGCCGGGCGGCTCTCGCCGGTCACCACCGACTCGTCCACCTGGGAGGCACCCTCCAGCACCACCCCGTCCAGGGCGATGCGCTCGCCGGGGCGCACCCGCAGCAGGTCGCCCACCACGATCTCCTCGACCGGCAGCACCTGTTCCTCGCCGCCGCGGATCACGGTGGCGGTCTCGGGCTGGAGCTCGATCAGCGCCCGGATCGCCTGGCTCGCCTTGCCCCGGGCCTTCTCTTCCAGGAAGCGCCCCAGGAGCACGAAGGTGACGATGCCCGCCGCGGCCTCGAAATACAGGTGGCGGTGCCCCGTGAGCAGTGCCGGCACACTGTAGCCGTAGGCGGCGCCTGCGCCCAGCGCCACCAGGGTGTCCATGTTGGCCTCGCGCTGGCGGGCGAGCATCAGCGCCTTCTCGAAGATCGGCCGGCCGCTCCGGAACAGCACCGGGGTGGCCAGCAGCAGTTGCAGGAACCTGAGCAGGGGCGAGCGGGGCATGGCCATGCCCAGCGCCATCAGCGGCAGCGTGTAGAGGCCGGCGGAGGCGAAGCGCCGCCAGGCCTCCCGCAGTTGCGCCTTCTCCCGCTCCACCACGACGCGGCGTTGTGCCAGGGTGTCCATGGGGCGCGGCGTGTAGCCCAGGCGAGAAACCAGCCCGAACACCTCTTCCTTGCGGAGCCGGCCCCGCACCAGGGCGCTGCCGGCGGCGAAATTGACCCGCACCTCCTCGACCCGGGGGTCGCGCCGCAGGGAGAGCTCGATCAGCAGCGCGCAGGAGGCGCAGGTCATGCCCTCCACCGCCACCGAGCACTGCTGCAGCGCTACCTGCTTCGTCGCCGGGGCGGTTTTCGGCTTCGCCGGCGCCGCGGCGTCGCCGCCGGCGATGTTGGCGAGCACCGCATCCACGATCGCCAGCAGCCGCTCCCTGGGCAGTCGCGCCGGGTCGAAGCGGATGGCCAGCGACCCGATCTCCGGCACCGCGCGCACGTCGTGGATCTCGGGCCGCTTGCGCAGCAGGATCTCCAGGATGTAGGTGCGCTCGGGCTGGCGCATGAGCGCCGGGGACACCAGGCGCACCCGCCGCCTGAGCGCGTGGGCGACGCTGAATTGGCGATAGGCCGTCACTTGGGCGGCGGCTTGCGGCGGGAGCGCACCAGCAGGAAGGTGAGATAGAAGATCGTGAGCCACTCGTAGCGGTGCCGGAACGGCGCCCCGATCCAGCGCTTGGTGATCAGGTCCCAGTGCACCTTGATCAGGTAGAACGTGACCACGTCATTCAGGAAGCCCGTGATGTTGCGCTCCGTGAGCACGTTGCGCAGCACCGGGTCGGACTCGATGCGCAGCTTTATGAGCTCCTTCATGAACATCGCCTGGGCGCGCAGCATCCGCGCCTTGGCCCCCAGCTTCGCCAGCGGGCCGGGCTCGGGCGCGGCCTGGTACGGGTCGGCGGCGCCGGGCTCGAACAGCCCCGCGCCATGGGAGCGCGCCACGGCGCGACGCATGCCCAGGGCGATATCTCGCACCGAGCAGGCGCCCTCGTGGTAGCGCACCGAGAGCTTGCCGTAACGGGGATAGAGGTCCACCCGCCACACGCCCTCCATGCTCCGCAGGGTTTCCCGCAGCGCGCGCGCCGCCGGTCCGGTGCAGAGGATTTCAGGCAGCGCGAAGCGCAGGTGTCCGGGCTCCCGGTGCCGCAGGGCGATCCGGGCCTCGATTTCCCGCGGGGTCATGGCTACTCCGCCTTGCGCCGGGGGGCCCTCTTCCGGGCGGGTGCGGCTACCTCGGCGGCGGCTTGCTCCGGGGCGGCCTGCTCCTCCGCCTCCTGGGTCTCGGCCAGCAGGTCGGACAGGGATTCCTTCTGCTGCAGCCAGAAGTCCTTGCCGGCGCCGGTGGCCCTGGACGCCGCCAGCAGGATTTCCTTGCGGTACTTGTGGGCGAAGTAGCCGGCGGCCACGCCCACCGCCAGCAGCACCAGCGGGTTGCGCAGCAGCCCGCCCAGCAGGCCGCGGCCGGCGACATAGCCGCCGGTGGCCAGCAGCCCGCCGGTGGCCAGGTGGCTGCCCATGTCCGAACCCATCATCATGTGCCCGCCCTGATCCATCATCTTGTGCATCTTCGCCTCCCTGATTGAATTGAAATGGTCCAACCTCGTCAGCGCTTCGCCCGGCCCGCGGGCTTGGGCGGCGCTTCTGAAGCCTTGTCGTCCAGGCCGTGCAGCATCTGGTAGATGCCGCGGCAGGCCTCGCAGCAAAACCGCAGTTCCTTCTCCGGCGTGGTAAGCGGGTAGGGCTTGACCCCGATCTCCAGCCCGCACAGGTCGCAATTCTTCCCGCTCACAGGATCTCCTTCGCCATGCGCTCGAAGGTTTCCGCTTCCGCCTCGCCCAGCAGCTTGGCGCGGATGGCGCCCTTCCGGTCCACGAAGTAGGTGGTCGGCAGCGCCAGCACGCCGTACTGTTTCGCTACCGCCGACTGCTCGTCCACCAGCGCCGGGTAGCTGGCGCCGATTTTTTTCATGAATCCCGCCACCGTGTCGGGGCTCTGGCCCACGTTGACCGCCAGCACCGCGAGACCATCGGCCTGGTGGCGCCGGTACACCGCTTCGATGTCCTGCATTTCCTTCTCGCAGAAGCGGCACCAGTCGGCCCAGAAGCGGATGATCACCGGCCGCCCCCGCACATCTTCCGGGAAGCGCAGGACCGCCGTGTTGAGTTGGGTCAAGGCAAACCCGGGCGCGGGGTCGCCGCTGGCGAGCCTCGGCGCCGGCGCGTCGCATGCCGCCGCCAGGGGCAGCAGGGCTGCCAGGGCCAGGACGCGGCGGCGGAGTTCAGAGCGGGGAATTGCCATCCAAGAGCACCAGATTCGAGCGCAGGATTATAAGCGAGGCGATGGCCGCGAATGCGACGAACAGCACCATGGAAACGGTCACCAGCCGGCGGCTGAGGGCCGGGGCCCGCTGCGCCAGGCTGGCCACGCGGGCGAAGGGGGCCACCGCGCCGGCCCCGAGGCCCGCCGCGGCGGCGCCGAACAGCGGCAGGTAGAGCGCGTATCCCTGATGGCCGTACTCGGGTTTCAGCAGGCAGAACGGACAATGGTGGTGGGGATGCTCGTAGGCGTAAAGGGACAGGAAGGACACGATTCCCGCCAGCGACACCGCGAAGGCGAGGACACTGGCGGCGGCATAGGCCGGCGTGCCCCGGCCGGTCTTCAGGCACGCCGCGCCCACCGCCAGGGTTGCGGTCAGGGCGCCGTAGAACGCCAGCATCGCTGGGCCGGGCGGGAACCCGGCGAGGTCTCCCGCGATGGCGCTGCCTTCACTGAACAGGCTGCCGCAGCAGGACGTGATGACGTCCGCCTTGAGGCCGAGAAAGTATCGCAGCTGCAGCCACGCCGCCACGGCCAGCAGGGGCGCGATGGCCAGCAGGAATCGGTACTTGACCCGCACCAGGGGATAATCCTCGGCGCTGGTGTCCAGATGGTTGAGGATCAGCCAGGTGCAGGCGAGGAAGAACACGGCAATCTGGGCGAGCAGCGCGGGAAAGCCGAAGCCGTTGGCGTTTAGGGTGCCCACGGCGCACATGGCGCCGACGAACATCACCGCCATGCGGTCGGCGTTGAACACGAACAGCAGCAGCGCCAGCACCTGGGCGGCGAGCACGAAGGCGACGATGGTGGACACCAGGTAGGTGCGCCGCTCCAGCCGCAACTGGTATTCGCTCCCGCTCGCCAGGTCCCAGCGCTGAAGGACGCGCACGGCGTAGGGGGCGCAGGCCGCCAGCAGCAGCGCTCCGGTGGCCGAGGCGAGCAGCAGGGCGATGATGGCCGGCTGGAAAATCACTTGACAATTCGTCCGTCGCGCATGTTGACCACCCGCTCCGCGAGGGAGGATTCCGTCACCAGGGGATCATGGCTGGTGATGAGCAGGGTCTTGCCCGACTCCCGCAATGACTCGAGGATGCCCAGGAATTCCCGCGACAGGGCGGTGTCCAGGTTGGCCGTGGGCTCGTCGGCGATGAGCACCTGGGGGTCATTGATCAGCGCCCGGGCGATGGCGACCCGCTGCTGCTCGCCGCCGGAGAGCCATTCCACCCGGGAGTCCCGGCGGTGGGAGAGGCGCAGGGTCTCCAGCAGCCCCTCCGCCTTGTCCCGCAGCGCGCGGTGGGGCGGTCCCAGGGGATAAGCCGGCAGCATCACGTTTTCCACCGCCGACAGGCCCCGGATCAGGTTGTACTGCTGGAACACGAAGCCGAAGGTGCGGCGCCGGATCTCGGTGAGGAAGCGCTCCGGCATGCCGGAGATGTCCTTGCCGCCGAGCCGTACCCGCCCGGCGGTGGGACGGGCGAGGCAGCCCACCACCGTGAGCAGCGTAGTCTTGCCCGAGCCGCTGGGCCCGCGCAACACCGTCACCCGGTTGGCGGGTATGGTGAGGTCGATGCCGTTCAGGGCCCAGTATTCGTTTTCCCGGCCCTGGTTGAACGCCTTGCGGACGGCGGCCAGTTCGATCATGAGCGCATCACCGAGTCGGGGTCGGTCACCGCCGTGCGCCAGATGGGGACGATGGTGGCCGCGGCGTAGGGGAACACCGTAAAGAAGAACAGGGTCGCCACCTGCAGAGCGTCCACCACCGGCGCCAGCCGGTAATGCGGGTACAGCACGGCCCAGCCCTTGAGCACCGGCGCGAGCAGCGCGGCGTCGAAACGGAAGGTGTGCAGGTAGGCCAGCGCGTAGCCCAGCAGGAAGGCGGACAGGGACACCAGCGCCCCCTCCCAGGCCTTCATGCGGATGACGTCGCCGGTCTCCCAGCCGATGGCCTTGAGCACGCCGATCTCGCGCTTCTCCTCCGCCGACAGCCCGGCGGCCTTCTCCCAGGCCAGGATGGCGAAGGCGAGGATCGCGCCCGCCATCAACACCAGCACCACGCCCTCGCGCCAGCTGAAGATGGACTCGTAGGTGCGCAGGATCTCCTCCCGCAGGATGGGTCGCGCGTCCGGGATCTCGTCGGCGATCTTCTGCGCCACCTTGCGCACCTCCTGGGGATTGGCGACGCGCAGCGCGATGTCGGTGTACTTCCCGGCCGGGATGCCGAAGAAGGCCCGGAAGTCCGCCTCGTTAAGCAGCAGCAGGTCGCTGGAGACGATCTCGGAGGCGGGGGAGAGGACACGTTCGATGCGGAAGGACACCGGCTTGCCGCCATAGCCGCGGAACGCCAACACGTCGCCGGCGGCGATGCCCCGGGCGCGGGCGATGCCCTCGCCGATGACCGCGTGGCCGGCGGCGGGCGGCGCTTCCCGCGGCACCAGGAAAGTGTAGTTGGCCTGGACCACCGGGTCGAAGTAGTAGCCCCAGAGCCGGCCTTCCGTGGACTGCACGCCGCGGATGCGCCCCATGCGCTCCAGGTAGTCGCCCGGCACCAGGTCGTGGCGGCCCGCCACCATCCGCTGCACCACCACCTCCGGCGCGTCGGCGAGCAGCAGCGCCGCCTCGCGCCGCACGGCGTGGGTGAACAGCATCACCGAGGCCAGAAGGAAGATGACCAGCGCATAGACCGCCAGCAGCCCCAGGGTCCGGCTCTTGCGCCGGAGCAGCGAGGCCACAGTGTAGTCGATGAGGTACTTCTGCCTAGCGAACCAAGCCATGGGTCAACGTTCTCGGAGGCGGGATCAGGGAGCCCGAGGGGAAGTGCTCCAGGGCCATGGGATGGTCCTGGAACGGCGAGTGCAGATCCGCCTGGGACGGGTGCCGGGTGTAGCGCGCCTCGGTGAACAGGCAGAGGTCGGTGAGCTGCAGCTCGCGCACCAGGCGGCGGTTGTCCTCGATGCGGGCGGACGCGTCCCCCGCCTGAAGCCGGGCGTCGATGAACGTGGCGGCCAGGGCGGCGAAGCCGCAGCCCAGGGCCAGAAGGAGGGTGTCCGCCTTTCGCATCCGCAGAACTTTCAGAGGATTCCGGAAACGACAACGGCGCCGCGAGGCGCCGTTGGGGATTCTACCGCGCCGTAGCCGCGCCGGTGGCGCGGCGGCGTCTTAAACCTTGTGAGAAGCGCGCATCAGTGCGCCGCGCAGCGCGATGGTCATGCTGGCCCCGAGGCCGACCTTCTGGGCAATCGCCGGCAACAGGATCAGGGAGGCCAGGGCCAGGCCGGTGCCCAGCAGCAGCGCGCCCAGTTGCTCGTCTTCGGCGGTTTCGGTTTGCACCCTTTTCGTCATCTCGTTCATCGCGGCCTCCTGTCGGGTTGTCCTGCCGGACTGCTTCGCCGGTCTTTTCGCTTCCTCCGTCATCCGCCGCAGCGGACGCCGGTGAGGGAAATATTACCCGCGGCCGGGAAACTGCCAATGCGGTTTGATGCCGCCTGTGGCGTTTTGCCACAGGGGTCTTCAGGGCGGCATCGCAACACACGGATTTGAAAGATGAATGGCGGCTGAATCGGGGGCGGGTGGCGTGGCGGGGTGCGGCGCGCGCGGCCGACCCGCCGCACCCCGCCGCGCCGGCCGGGTCAACCCTGCTGGGGTGCGCGCCGGCGGCGCTCCTCCCGCAGCTTGCGGATCATTTTCACGTCCTCCGCCATGTCCAGGTAGGCCTGCTTCAGCGCCTCGTCGAAATCCCCCGGCGTGCCCCCGTGCTTCTCCTGGAACTGCTTAAGTACCTCGGGCGAGGCGAAGGAGTGCTTGCTGCGCCGGGTCATGGCGTGCTTGATGTCGGCGCCGATGAGGTAGGCGAGCTTATCCACCGGCAGCAGTGGTCTGGGATCGTTGGTGGCGCCGTAGTCCGGGCCCCAGATGCCCTTCGGCTCGCGGTCGATGTTCAGGCTCAGGCCGACGGCGAGGCAGTGGATGGAGCACACGCCGTCCACCAGGTCGTCGCTGAAATGCACCAGCATGCGGGTGCGGTGGTGCTCGCGCCGGTCCATGCCGCAGTAGGGGCACTTCGGGTATTTCTCGAACTCCCCCTCCAGCGGCTTCGCGTCGGCGGGCTTCTTCGGCAGGAACTGGACGGGGGTACCATCCCCCGGGCAGGTTTCCGCCGCCCGCGCGGCGGGGGTGGCGCCCAGGGCGGCGGCCGCGGCCGTGAGCTTCAGGAGTTCTCTGCGTTGCATTTTGGGTTCTCGGGGTCAGGTTGGGTTTCGGGCCCGGCGCACAGCTGGCGCCGGCCCACTGCCGCAATTCTAAGGTGTCGCGGCCGCCGCCCGCCGGGGCATCCTGCCGCCTGTGGCGTTTCGCCGCGGCCGGGCCACTGCATCATCCCCGAATGGCTCGAGCCCCCTCCGCCAAGTATCATTCCGGCGATGACCCAGACCCTGGACGGGCGCGCCCCGGCCCCCCGGCGTGAACCGGAGGTCGAGCAGCCGGCGGAGGCAATGAACCGGGAGTGCAGTTGCTCCGCGGTGGATCTCGTTCAGTTGCGCGCCGAGCTGGAGCGGGCATTCGTCGGCGGTGGCCTCAACCTGTCGCTGCTGGAAACCCATCCCCACCTGTTCTCGTCCCTGCCGGTGTTCGTCGCGCCGGAGCAGGTGCGGCGCATGGCCTCCATCATCGCGGCGGTGGAGGGCGTGGTGGCGCTGCCGGCTTACCGGGAGCGGGTGCTCGCCTGGGCGCCCGCCAGCGCGCGCCATGACCCGGGACCCCTGGGCGCGTTCCTGGGCTATGACTTTCACGTGGGCGAGGACGGCCCGCAGCTCATCGAGATCAACACCAACGCGGGCGGGGCGATGCTCAACCTGCTGCTCGCCCGGGCGCAACGCGCCTGTTGCGCCGAGGTCCGGTCCCTGGCCGGAGGGCCCGCCGATCTGCTGGCGGTGGAAGACGAACTGGTGGAGATGTTCCGCGAGGAGTCGCGCCGCCACGGCCGGACGGCACCCCTGCGCAGCATCGCCATCGTGGATGAGCGGCCGATGGAGCAGTATCTTTACCCGGAGTTTCTGCTGTTCCAGCGGCTGTTCGAGCGCCGCGGCATCGCGGCGGTGATCGCGGACCCGCGCGAGCTCGAAATCCGCGACGGCGCCCTGCGGGCGGCCGGGGTTCCCGTGGACCTGGCGTACAACCGCCTCACCGATTTCGGCCTCGACTGCCCGGAGAGCGCCGCCCTGCGCCGCGCCTGGCTCGAGGGCGCGGCGGTGGTGACGCCCCATCCCCGGGCCCACGCGCTCTACGCCGACAAGCGCAACCTCAGCCTGCTGGCCGATGCCGCGCTGCTCGAA
>DASTHR010000314.1:0-2661 GCA_035718105.1 Burkholderiales bacterium | reverse complement strand
CACTTCTACGACGTGGTAAACGGCATCCTGATCGACATTCCGCCGGGGGAAATTGCGCTGGCTGGCATGCCGCCCCTTCCGGAGGGCGCAACCGCGGAAGGTGTGCACATCGTCGTGCGCATCCGGCCGAATCCTGCCTGAAGTCCCGCCCGGCATTTGGCGGCCGCTTCTCCCAACCCGTATAATTCGCGACCGGGCTGATGTAGCTCAGCTGGTAGAGCAACTGATTCGTAATCAGTAGGTCCGCGGTTCGATTCCGCGCATCAGCACCAGATTAACAATGAGGGCTTGCGTGGCTGCAGGCCTTTTTCCTTGGCGGTCTCGCCGCAGAGCCGCATCCAGGCTGTGACATAATCCCCGGTTGCCAATGCCACGGAGCGGACCATGATCGTGCGCGACATTCTGAAGCTCAAGGGTAACGCCCTGTTCACGGTTGGCCCCGAGGCGCCTCTCTCCCAGGCAGTGTCCATCATGGTGCGCAATGACATCGGGTCGGTGATGGTGGTGGAGGAAGGGAGGATGGCGGGTAAAGTGACGTTCCGCGATGTTCTCTCCTGTCTTGACACCCGCGGCGGCAGCCTCGGGAACGCCGCGGTCGGGGACGCGATGGTCCGCGACCCCGCGGTGGTGGGGCCGGACGACACCCTGGACCAGGTCCTCGGGATCATGACGGCGCGGCACGTGCGTTACCTTCCGGTGATGGACGGCGACAAGCTGCTTGGAGTCATCTCCTATTTCGACGTGGCGAAGGCATCGCTCACCGAGGCCGCCTCGGAGAACCGGCTCCTTCGGCGCTACATCGAAAGCCAGCCGAAGTAGGGCGGCGGCGTCCGCTCCCATGGGCAGCCGGGCGCGACCGCTTACCCTGGCGGAGGGTGTGGCGCCCCGCGAGGTCTGGGCGTGGGCCATGTTCGATTTCGCCAATTCCGGCTACACCACGGTGGTGATCACCGCCGTGTTCAACGCCTACTTCGTGGCGGAAATCGCGGGCAATGCGTCCTGGGCCACTCTTGCGTGGACCATGGCGCTGGCGGTGTCTTACGCCGCGGTGATGGCGAGCGCGCCGGTGCTGGGGGCCTACGCCGACCTCCATGCCGCTAAGCGGCGGTTGCTGGCGGCGTCCACCGCGGGTTGCGTGGTGTTCACCGCGGCCTTGTCCCTGGCGGGGCCCGGCGACCTGTGGCTCGCGTTCGTTCTGGTGGCGGCCAGCAATTTCTTTTTTGGGACGGGCGAGAACCTGGTCGCGGCGTTTCTGCCGGAGCTGGCCCGGGGTCGCGCCCTGGGCAAGGTGTCGGGCTGGGGCTGGGGGCTCGGTTACTTCGGCGGGCTGGTGGCGCTGGGGGTCTGCCTCGCCTACGTGACTCTGGCTCAGGGGCGAGGCGAGGAGGCGAGCCAGTTCGTGCCGGTCACGATGCTCATCACGGCGGGCCTGTTCCTGCTGGCCAGCCTGCCGACGTTCCTGCTGCTTCGGGAAAGGGCCCGTCCGAGTCAGGGCATGGCGGGAGCGCGCCTGGCCGCAGAGGCCTTTTCCCGACTCGGGGAAACCCTGGCCCACGCGCGGCGGTTCCAGGACTTGTGGCGCTTTCTCGTGTGCCTGGTGTTCTACCAGGCGGGAATCCAGGCGGTGATAGCCCTGGCCGCGGTGTACGCGCAACTGGCCATGGGTTTCGACACCCAGCAGACCCTGCTGCTGATCCTGGTGGTAAACGTCACCGCTGCCCTCGGCGCACTCGCCTTCGGGCAGATTCAGGACCGCATCGGCCATGTGCCGACCATCGCGCTGACGCTGCTGGGCTGGATGGTGATGATCCTCATGGCCTGGGCAGCCACCGGCGCGGCGATGTTCTGGGCGGCCGCCAATGTCGCCGGCGTTTGCCTGGGATCGGCACAGTCCGCGGGACGGGCGCTGGTGGGTTATCTCAGCCCCCGCGGGCGGCGCGCGGAGTTCTTTGGCCTGTGGGGGCTGGCGGTAAAGCTGTCGTCCATCCTCGGCCCCGTCACTTATGGCCTGGTGAGTTGGCTTTCCCGGGGCGATCATCGGCTGGCCATACTCATCACCGGGTCGTACTTCCTGGTCGGGCTCGGCATCCTGGTGGGGGTGGATGTGCGCAGGGGCAGGCGGGCGGCGCTCCGGGAACGCGAGTCGCCTCTTGCCCCGGCGCCACGGGGTTCGGTCTAAAGTGAAATAGGCCGGTGCGGGACGAACACCGCGACTCCCCGGACTTCGGCCCGCCTGCAGTGGCGACTGGGTATTGTGACCGGGCGCTTTGACGGTTTCCGTCGAGCGCGGCTATGATCGCCCCACACGATTTGCATTCGATCCAGGATACGGCTATGAAACGCAGAGATTTCATAAAGTTGGGTGGGGTGGGCACGGTGCTGGCGGCCATGGCGCCGCGGTCTCGGGCGGCCTATGACGACATGGCGGTGTGGCGCGGTTTCCGCTTCACCTACCATGTGGAGTTGCCGCCGGAGGGCGGCCCGGCCCGGCTCTGGCTCCCCATGCCCTATGGCGAAGACTCCATCTACCAGCGCTCCATGGGGGCGGTGTGGAACGGCAAGGCCGACAAGGCGGTGGTCCAGAACATGGGGGGTGGCGGCACCCTGTTCTACGCTGAATGGCAGGGCAAGGGACCACGCTCGGTAACCGTGAGCACCATC
>DASTHR010000313.1:0-2164 GCA_035718105.1 Burkholderiales bacterium | reverse complement strand
GGTTCAGGGCACCGGCGGCAGCACCGCCATCGGCAACTCCTTCGACCAGCTGCGCAAGGCGGGGGCCTCGGCCCGGGCCATGCTGGTGGCCGCCGCCGCGGAGAAATGGAAGGTGCCGGGGGATTCGCTTGCCGTGAGGGAAGGCGTGGTCAGCCACGCCGCCTCCGGGCGCAAGGCGAGCTTCGGCGAACTGTCCGCGGCGGCCGCGCGCCAGAAGGTGCCGGAGACTGTGAAACTGAAGGATCCCAAGGACTACGTTTACATCGGCAAGCATGTGGCGCGGAAGGACGCCCGCGCCAAGGTGAACGGCAGCGCCCAGTTCACCCAGGACATGAAGCTGCCGGGCATGCTTACCGCGGTGGTGGCGCATCCGCCGCGTTTCGGCGCGAAGGTGAAGTCCTTCGATGCCGGTGCCGCGAAGAAGGTGCCGGGGGTGAAGGAGGTGGTGGCGATTCCCACCGGCGTGGCGGTGCTGGCGACGGATTTCTGGTCCGCGAGCCGCGGCCGCGATGCCCTCAAGGTGGAGTGGGACGAGTCCGCCGCCTTAAGGCTGGGAACCGAAGACATCCTCGCCCGGTTCCGCGAAACGGCGAAAACCCAGGGGCTGTTCGCGCGCAAGGAGGGCGACGCGGAAGCCGCCATCGCCGGCGCGGCGAAGACGTTCTCGGCCGAGTTCGTGTTTCCCTACCTTGCCCATGCGGCGATGGAGCCCCTCAACTGCGTGGTGCGCCTGGGCAAGGATGGGTGCGAGTTCTGGAATGGCGAGCAGTTCCAGACCGTGGACCAGGCGACGCTGTCGCGCCTGCTGGGGATCAAGCCGGAGCAGGTGACGCTCAACATGCTCTACGCGGGCGGCAGCTTCGGGCGGCGCGCAAACCCCCACTCCGACTACCTGGTGGAGGCGGCGCATATCGCAAAGGCCATCAAGGGCCGCGCGCCGGTGAAGCTGCAGTGGACCCGGGAGGATGACATGCGGGCCGGCTATTACCGCCCGCTGTTCCTCCATGTGCTGCGCGCCGGACTCGATGACAAGGGCAAGCTCGTCGGCTGGCACCACCGACTGGTGGGGCAGTCCATCATGAAGGGCACCGCCTTCGAGGCGGGGCTGGTCAAGGACGGGGTGGACATGACCTCGGTGGAGGGGGCGGCGAACCTGCCCTACGCCGTTCCCAACCTCACCGTGGATCTGCATTCCCCTGAGCTTCCCGTGCCGGTGCAGTGGTGGCGCTCGGTGGGCTCCTCCCACACCGCCTATGCCACCGAGGTGTTCCTGGACGAGCTGGCGCAGGCCGCGGGACGCGACCCGGTGGAGTTTCGCCGCGCCTTGCTGGCCGGCCACCCGAGGCATCTCGGCGTGCTGGAGCTGGCGGCGCGGAAGGCGGACTGGGGCGCTCCCCTCGGCCCGGGCAAGCCCGGCGAGCGCCGCGGCCGCGGGGTGGCGGTGCACGAGTCCTTCCATTCCTTCGTCGCCGAGGTGGCGGAAGTGACGGTGAAGCCGGACGGCAGCTTCCGGGTGGACCGGGTTGTGTGCGCGGTGGACTGCGGCATCGCCATCAACCCGGACATCATCCGCGCCCAGATGGAGGGGGGCATCGGCTTCGGCCTGGCGGCGGTGCTGCATGGCGAGATTACCCTCAAGGACGGCGCCGTCCAGCAGAGCAACTTCCACGACTATCCGCTGCTGCGCATCGACGAGATGCCGAGGGTGGAGGTCCACATCGTGCCCTCCGCGGCGAACCCCACCGGCGTGGGCGAGCCCGGCGTCCCGCCCATCGCTCCGGCGGTGGCCAATGCGCTGGCAGCCGCCACCGGCAGGCGCGTCCGCCGGCTGCCCATCCGCAGCGCTGAGCTGAAGGCGTGAAGATGGACAGTGTTGACCTGGAGGTGCTGCGCGCCGCACACCGCTGGCTGGCGGAACGCGTACCGGTGGCCCTCGCCACGGTGGTGAAGACCTGGGGTTCCTCGCCGCGCCCGGTGGGAGCGATGCTGGCCGTCGCCGGGGACGGGCGCTTCGCCGGGTCGGTGTCCGGGGGCTGCGTCGAGGAGGACCTGGTGGCCCGCGTCCGAGTGGCCTTTCCGGCCGCGCCGGGCACCGTGACCTATGGCGTCACGGCTGATGAGGCGCGGCGCCTCGGGCTGCCTTGCGGCGGCACCCTGGAGCTGG
>DASTHR010000312.1:0-4621 GCA_035718105.1 Burkholderiales bacterium | reverse complement strand
CGGCGCTGTTCACCCCGCTGGTGACCGCCGCCTGGTCTGGCGTGGTTCCCACCTGCGCCTGGGCAAAGCCCCGGCACTCCGCCTCGTCGGCGCGGAAGCGGTCCCAGCCCATGCCGGTGCCCGGCAGCGCCATGGAGCTCGGCCCCGAAGGAATGCTCACGCAGCCCGCCAGCACGAGCATCACCGCCACCGTCGAAATTCTCAGTCTGTTCGTCATGGCTCGATCTCCCGCCTCAGCGCGGGGGCGGCGTCGGGTTGACCTGCTCCCAGCCGCCGGGGCATTGCTTCACATACGGGTAATAGGCGTTGGCATCGCGGCAGTAATACCAGTAAGACGCCGACCCCGGCGCATCCGCGGGCGCACCCCGCTCGATGTAGGTCTGGGGCTGCGAGGGCACGACCGCCACGGCCGGGGGGTAGTAATAAGGCGGGTAGTAGTAGGGGCCATAGCCGCCATAACCGTAGTAGGGGTAGTAGCCGCCCCAGTATCCCGGCCCGAAGTACACCCCCACGCTGTATCGCGGACGGTAATAGCCGCCGCGGTAATGGGCAGGATAGTAACCCGGCTTCACGTGGCTGTACCCCGGCCGCCCGCCGTGACCCCGGTCCGCGAAGGCCGGCGTGGGCGCCACGCTGCCGAGGGCGACGGCCAGCGCCGCCGCCAGGACTGTAATCAGGCGTGTGGTTTTCATGATCTGCTCCTGTTCCGCCCGGGCTGTGGGTAACCCTTTGGGCTCAGCTTAACTGTACTCTCCCCATGCTGAACCGCAGATGAACGGCCCGGCCGGCCCTCCACCGGTCCCGCCGGGGGTTGCGGTATAGTTGCGGGAGTCGCTGATTTCATTTCAGGAAATTACACCTTGTCGTCCGGCATCCGATTCCCCGGTTCGCTGCTCGCCGCCGCCCTCGCGCTGGCCGCCGCCGTCCCGGGTTGCGGCGGCAACGACTCCCAGGCCAAGCCCAAGGCCGGCCCCGGCGTTCCCGTCCCGGTGCTGGTGGCCGTCGCCGAGACCAGGACCGTGCCTCTGCGGCTGGGCGCCGTGGGCAACGTGGAGACCCAGTCCAGCGTCGCCATCAGGTCCCGGGTGGATGGCCAGATCGTCAAGGTGCACTTCAAGGACGGCGACGACGTTGCCGAGGGTCAGCCCCTGTTCCAGATCGATCCCCGGCCCTTCGAGGCCCAGTTGCGCCAGGCCGAGGCCAACCTGCTGAAGGACCAGGCCCAGCTCGATTACGCCCGGGGCCAGGAGACCCGCTACCAGGACCTGCTGGCCAAGGGCTTCGTGTCGAAGGAGGCCTATGCCCAGGTGCGCGCCACCCTGGATTCCGCCCAGGCCGCCGTGGCCGCCGACGGTGCCGCCATCGAGTCCGCAAAGCTGCAGCTCCAGTACGCCACCCTGCGCGCCCCCATCAGCGGCCGCGCCGGCAAGGTGCTGGTCACCGAGGGCAACGTCGTGAAGGCCAACGAGACCCCGCCGCTGGTGGTCATCAACCAGCTCGCGCCGATCTACGTCAGCTTCGCCGTCGCCGAGCAGCACGGCCCCGCCATCCGCGCCGCGATGCGCGAGCGGCGGCTGCCCGTGAGCGTCGCCGTCGCCGAAAAGACGGTGACCGGCGAGCTGGCCTTCGTGGACAACGCCGTGGACCCCACCACCGGCACCCTCAAGCTGCGCGCCCGCTTCGCCAACAAGGAGCATCTGCTCTGGCCGGGGGATTTCGTCGAGGCCGCCCTGGTCCTGGGCGAGCAGGCGGGCGCCCTGGTGGTGCCGTCGGCGGCGGTGCAGAGCGGCCCCAAGGGCAGTTACGTGTTCGTGGTGAAGGCGGACGACACCGCGGACCTGCGCCCGGTGAAGGTCGCCCGCAGCGAAGGCGGCGAGGCCGTGATCGCCGAGGGCCTGGCGGCGGGCGAGCGGGTGGTCACCGACGGCGCCTCGCGGCTCACCCGCGGCGCGAAGGTCAGCATCGCCCCGGCCAAGGGCGCATGAGCATTTCCGAGTTCTTCGTGCGCCGTCCGGTCATGACCGGGCTGGTGATGATCGGCATCCTGTTCTTCGGCGTGTTCAGCTACCGCCTGATGCCGGTGGCGGCGCTGCCCAACGTGGACTTCCCCACCGTCGAGGTCACCGCCTCCCTGGCCGGCGCCAGCCCCGAGACCATGGCCTCCTCGGTGGCCACGCCCCTGGAGAAGCAGTTCTCCACCATCCCGGGGCTGGACTCCATGAGCTCCATCAGCGTGCTGGGCAACACCCGCATCACGCTGCAGTTCAAGCTCTCCCGCGACATCGACGCCGCCGCCCAGGACGTGCAGTCCGCCATCTCCGCCGCCCAGCGCCTGCTGCCCCGGGAGATGACGGTCCCGCCCACCTTCCGCAAGCTCAACCCGGCGGACGCCGCCATCTTCTACCTGGCGCTCACTTCCGAGACCCTGCCGCTGTCCGCCGTGGACGAGTACGCCCAGACCCTGCTGGCCCAGCGCCTGTCCACCGTGAGCGGCGTGGCCCAGGTGTCGGTGTTCGGCTCCCAGAAGTACGCGGTGCGGGTGCGCCTCGACCCGAAGAAGCTGGCCGCCCGGGGCATCGGCCTGGACGAGGTGGAGCAGGCCATCCGCCGCCAGAACGTGAACCTGCCCACCGGCATCCTGCAGGGCCCGGAGCGCATGTTCACCATCCAGGCCAGCGGCCAGCTCTCCAACGCCGCCGCCTACGGCCCCCTGGTGGTGGCGTACCGCAACGGCGCGCCGGTGCGCCTGGACGAGCTGGGCGAGGTGGCGGACAGCGTGGAGGAGGAGAAGGCCGGCGCCTGGTACAACGAGGATCGCGGCGTGGTGCTCGCCATCTTCCGCCAGCCCGGCACCAACACGGTGCAGGTGGTGGACGAGATCCGCCGCATCCTGCCCGCGTTCCGCGCCCAGGTGCCGCCGGGCATCAGGGTGGACGTGCTCTACGACCGCTCCCAGTCCATACGCGCCTCGGTGCAGGAGGTGCAGTTCACCCTGGCGCTGGCGCTGGCCCTGGTGGTGATGGTGATCTTCCTGTTCCTGCGCAACCTGTCCGCCACCGTCATCCCCAGCCTGGCGCTGCCGATGTCGCTGATCGGCACCTTCTCGGTCATGTACCTGCTGGGCTTCAGCATCAACAACCTGTCGCTGCTGGCGCTGGTGCTGTGCGTGGGCTTCGTGGTGGACGACGCCATCGTCATGCTGGAGAACATCGCCCGCCACCTGGAGATGGGCAAGTCCCCGATGCAGGCCACCCTGGACGGCTCGCGCGAGATCGGCTTCACCATCGTTTCCATGACGCTGTCGCTGGCGGCGGTGTTCCTGCCCATCGTGTTCATGGGCGGCATCCTGGGGCGGCTGCTCTCCGAGTTCGCCGTCACCATCATGGTGGCGGTGCTGATCTCCGGCTTCGTCTCCCTCACCCTCACGCCGCTGCTGTGCGGGCGCTGGCTGCGCCCCGAGCGCCGCAGCCGGGGCGAGGGCGCCGTCTACGCGGCCGTCAAACGCGGCTACGACGCCAGCCTGCGCTGGGTGCTGCGCCGGCAGGGGCTGACGCTGGCCGCCTTCGTCGCCCTCACCGGCGTCACCGCCTGGATGTTCGCCGCGAGCCCCAAGGGCTTCCTGCCGCCGGAGGACACCGGCCGCCTGTTCGCCTTCACCGAGGGCGCGGAGGACATCGCCTTCCCCGCCATGGCCGCCAAGCAGGCCCAGGCCGCCGCGAAGATCCGCGCCAACCCCCATGTGGAGTCCGTCATGTCCTTCATGGGCGTGAGCGGCTCCAGCACCTCCCTCAACCTCGGCCGCATCCTCATCATCCTCAGGCCCGCCGGCGAGCGCCCGAGCGCCAACCGGGTGCTGGAGGATCTGCGCCCGCGGCTCCGCGACATCCCCGGCCTCAAGGTGTTCCTGCAGAACCTGCCCGAGATCCGCCTCGGCGGGCGCCTCACCAAGAGCCCCTACCAGTTCACCCTGCAGAGCACCGACACCGAGGAGCTCTACCAATGGGCGCCGCGGGTGGAGGAGCGGCTGCGCGCGCTGCCCGGCTTCCGCGACGTCACCTCCGACCTGCAGATCCGCAACCCCGAGGTCACGGTGCGCATCGACCGCCAGAAGGCCTCCGCCCTGGGGCTAACCGCCGAGCAGATCGAGACCGCGCTGTTCAACGCCTACGGCTCGCGCCAGGTCTCCACCATCTACACCCCGGCCAACGACTACGCGGTGATCATGGAGCTGCTGCCGCGCTACCAGGCGGCCCCCGACGCCCTGTCGGCTCTCTACGTGCGCGCCCAGTCCGGCCAGCTGGTGCCGCTCTCCACCGTGGCGGAGATCGGCCAGGGCGTGGGCCCGCTCTCCATCAACCACGCCGGGCAGCTGCCCTCGGTGACCCTCTCCTTCGACCTGGAGCCGGGCTTCGCCCTGAGCCACGCCGTGCGCGAGGTGGACGCCGCCATGCGCGAGCTGCGCGCCCCGGCCTCGCTGCTGGGCAGCTTCCAGGGCACGGCCCAGGCCTTCAAGGAGTCCCTGGCCGACATGGAGCTGCTGCTGGCGCTCTCCATCTTCGTCATCTACCTGGTGCTGGGCATCCTCTACGAGAGCTACCTGCACCCCCTCACCATCCTCGCC
>DASTHR010000311.1:0-2098 GCA_035718105.1 Burkholderiales bacterium | reverse complement strand
CGAATTGCGCACCAGGAAGCGCTCGCCCGCGACGCCGCGGAAGTAGGCCTCGCCGGCGATGGCCCCGTACATCACGGTGTTGCCGATGATGATGTTCTCCTGGGGGTTGCCCCGGAAGTCGGCATGGGGCCGCACCACCAGGCGCCCGCCGGAGAGGCCCTTGCCGGTGTAGTCGTTGGCGTCGCCGATCAGCTCCAGGGTGATGCCCCGGGCCAGGAAGGCGCCGAAACTTTGCCCGGCGCTGCCGGTGAAGGTGACGTGGATGGTGTCGTCGGGCAGACCGGCGTGGCCGTGCTTCTCCGCCACCCGGCTGGAAAGCATCGTGCCCACGGTGCGGTTCACGTTGCGGATCGGAAGATCGATGCGCACCTTCTCGCCCCGCTCCAGGGCCGGTTTCGCCAGCTCGATCAGTTTGTGGTCCAGCGCCCGCTCCAGCCCGTGATCCTGGGTCTCGCAGTGGCGCCGCGGCGCTTCCGGAGGAACCGCCGGCATGTGGAAGATGCGGCTGAAGTCGAGCCCGCGGGCCTTCCAGTGCGCGATGCCCTTCTTCATGTCCAGAAGGTCCATGCGCCCGGTCAGCTCCTCGAAGCGGCGGATGCCCATGCCGGCCATGATCTCGCGCACTTCCTCGGCAACGAAGAAGAAGTAGTTGACCACGTGCTCGGGCTGGCCGGTGAAGCGTTTGCGCAGCACCGGGTCCTGGGTCGCCACCCCCACCGGGCAGGTGTTGAGGTGGCACTTGCGCATCATGATGCAGCCTTCCACCACCAGCGGCGCGGTGGCGAAGCCGAACTCGTCCGCGCCCAGCAGGGCACCGATCACCACGTCACGGCCGGTCTTCATCTGGCCGTCCACCTGCACCACGATGCGCCCGCGCAGCCGGTTCAGCACCAGGGTCTGCTGGGTCTCGGCGAGGCCCAGCTCCCAGGGGCTGCCGGCGTGCTTGATGGACGACCAGGGGGAGGCGCCGGTGCCGCCGTCGTGGCCCGCGATGGTCACGTGGTCGGACTTGGCCTTGGACACCCCCGCCGCCACCGTGCCCACGCCCACCTCGGACACCAGTTTCACCGAGATCGAGGCCTTCGGGTTGGCGTTCTTCAGGTCGTGGATCAGCTGTGCCAGGTCCTCGATGGAGTAGATGTCGTGGTGCGGGGGTGGGGAAATCAGCCCCACGCCCGGCACCGAGAAGCGCAGCTCGGCAATGTACTCCGAGACCTTGTGGCCGGGCAGCTGCCCGCCCTCGCCGGGCTTCGCGCCCTGGGCGACCTTGATCTGGATCTGGTCCGCGCTCACCAGGTACTCGGCGGTGACGCCGAAGCGCCCGGAGGCCACCTGCTTGATCTTGGAGCGCAGCGAGTCGCCGGCCCTGAGCGCGATGTCGCGCTCCACCCGATCCTTGCCCAGCAGCCCCGCCAGAGTGTCGCCGTCCTTGATCGGCTTGAAGCGGCGCGGATCCTCGCCGCCCTCGCCGGTGTTGGACTTGCCGCCGATGCGGTTCATGGCGATGGCCAGCGTAGTATGGGCCTCGGTGGAGATGGAGCCCAGGGACATGGCTCCGGTGGCGAAGCGCTTCACGATCTCCTTGGCCGGCTCCACTTCCTCCAGCGGCACCGGCGCGCCGGCGGGCTTGATCTCGAACAGGCCGCGCAGGGTCATGTGGCGCCGCGACTGGTCGTTGATGATGCCCGCGTATTCCTTGTAGGTCTGGTAGCTGTTCTGGCGCGTGGAGTGCTGCAGCTTGGCGATGGCGTCCGGAGTCCACATGTGCTCCTCGCCGCGCACCCGCCATGCGTACTCGCCCCCCGCGTCCAGCATCTCCTCCAGCACCGGGTCGTTGCCGAACGCCTGGCGGTGCAGGCGCAGCGCTTCCTCCGCCACCTCGAACACGCCGATGCCCTCCACGTTGCTGGGGGTGCCGGTGAAGTACTTGGCGACGAAGGCCGAGCCGAGACCCACCGCCTCGAAAATCTGGGCCCCCGTGTAGGACATGTAGGTGGAAATGCCCATCTTGGACATCACCTTGAGCAGGCCCTTGCCGATGGCCTTGATGTAGTTCTTGACCGCGGTCTTGTCGTCGATGTCCTGGGGCAGGAGGGGA
>DASTHR010000310.1:0-2988 GCA_035718105.1 Burkholderiales bacterium | reverse complement strand
TCGACAAACGCGTCGTACACCCCGTCCTGCACCAGGATGCGGTTGGCGCAGACGCAGGTCTGCCCGGTGTTGCGGTACTTGGACATCAGGGCGCCCTCGGCTGCCGCATCCAGGTCGGCATCGTCGAACACGATGAAGGGCGCATTGCCCCCGAGTTCCAGGGAAATCCTCTTCACCGTGCCGGCGCACTGGCGCATGAGCAGCCGCCCCACCTCCGTCGAACCGGTGAAGGTGAGCTTGCGCACCAGGGGATTGGAGGTGAGTTCGGCGCCGATGGCCTCCGGAGGGCCGGTGACCACATTGAGCACTCCCGGCGGCACACCAGCGCGCTGCGCCAGTTCCGCCAGCGCCAGCGCCGACAGGGGCGTCTGCTCCGCGGGCTTCAGCACCATAGTGCAGCCGGCGGCCAGCGCCGGCGCCGCCTTGCGGGTGATCATGGCGGCGGGGAAGTTCCACGGGGTGATCGCCGCGCACACCCCCACCGGCTCCCTCAGCACCAGCAGCCGCCGGTCGCCCTGGGGCTGGGGAATGGTCTCGCCATAGACGCGCTTGCCCTCTTCCGCGAACCACTCGATGAAGGAGGCGGCATAGGCGATCTCGCCCCGGGCCTCCCCCAGCGGCTTGCCCTGCTCGCTGGTCATGATCAGCGCCAGGTCCTCCTGGTGCGCGAGGATCAGTTCGAACCATCGGCGCAGGATCGCGGCCCGGTCCTTCGCGGTCCGCTCCCGCCAGGGGCCCCACGCTGCGGAGGCCGCCTCGATCGCCCGGCGCGTCTCCGCCGCCCCCATCCGCGGCACCTCGGCGATGAGGGTGCCGTCGGCGGGATCGCGTACCGGAAACGCGGTGCCATCGTCGGCGCCGACCCACTGGCCGTTGACGCAGCCCTGGGCGCGCAGAAGGGAGCGATCCTGGAGTTTCAGCATGGCTAGGGTGCCTTTCGCCGCCGGATGGGTTCGGAGCGGGAATTCTACCGCGACGCGGGGCTTTAGACCCCGGGTCGAATGGCTTGTCGTTGGCCGGCCCCGGCCCGCTTGCTATAATCAATTGGCCTCAAAAAACAACACCGACGACAAAATGCCCCGCTCGCCGCTGCGCCCCCTTGTTCCGATCATCCTCCTGGCGGCGCTGGTTTCAGGTTGTGCGACGGCACGCGATCCCCGCGACCCCTGGGAGACCGTTAATCGGGCCACCTTCGAATTCAATGACGCCGTGGACAAGGCCGTCGTGAAGCCGGTGGCCCAGGGATACAAATTCATCACGCCCGGGCCGGTCCGCACCTGGGTTTACAACTTCTTCTCCAACCTGAACGATGTGGTGGTGCTGGCCAACAGCCTGCTGCAGTTCAAGCTGGTCCAGGCCCGTGACGACGCCGCGCGCCTCTTCATCAATTCCACCTGGGGCCTGGCGGGCATCAATGACATCGCCAGCCTGGTGGGCCTGGAAAAGCACAACGAGGACATGGGACAGACCTTCGGTGTCTGGGGCATCGGCCCGGGTCCCTATTTCGTGATTCCCCTGATCGGCCCGAGCACGGTGCGCGACACCGTGGGATTGGTGGGCGATGCTTACATCGCTCCGATCCTGAACCCGGACGATATCAGTACCCGAAACCTGCTGATCGGGCTGCGGCTGATCAGCGCGCGCGCCGAGTTGCTGGACGCGGAGAGAATCATCGAGGATGCGGCCCTGGACGAGTACGCCTTCATCCGCGACGCCTTTCTGCAACGCAGGCTTAACCTGATCTACGACGGCAGGCCACCGCGGCAGTACGACGACGACAACGGCGCCACCGCGCCCGCGCCCGTGGCGCCGCCCTCCGCTGCCCCACTTCCTTCGCGATCCCTCAACACCTTCGAGCCGCGGGAGCCGTCGGTCGCGCCATCCATGACGGCGGCAGCCCCGGCGCAGCAGCGTCTCTGGCTGCCGGGCTCCGCGCGTTAATCCCCCGGGTTGCCGCCCCGGTGGACGAGAACTTCGCCGATCTCTGCCGTCCCCGCGACCAGATGGAGGTCGCGCTGATCCGCATGGCCCTGGAGGGCAGCGGCATCCGCTACTACATCGTCAACGAAAACCTCAACCGTGTGCTTCCGGTGCCCTCCTCGGACATGGTGCTGCGAGTGGAGCGTTCCGGCCTTGCCGAGGCCGCCGCCCGGCTGAAGGACGTCGGCCTCGATCCGGAGCCCGCGGCCCCCAAACGCTGAGGGGGGCTTGCGCCCCCCTCACTGGCTCAACTCCGGAACCCCGTCACGCCGCCCGGCGCAGCGCCTCGATGCGTTCCTCCAGGGGCGGGTGCGACATGAACAGTTTGGCCAGGCCGCCGGTGGGCGCCGAGATGCCGAAGGCAGCCATCTGCGCCGGCAGTTGCGAGCCCTCATGGGAGCGCTGCAGGGCCTGCAGGGCCGAGATCATCTTTTCGCGCCCCGCCAGCCGCGCACCGCCGGCATCGGCGCGGAACTCCCGCTGCCGCGAGAACCACATCACGATCACGCTCGCCAGTATTCCCAGCAACAGTTCCGCGACGATGGACGCCACCCAGTAGCCCGGGCCCACGCCCTCGCGCTCATTGCGCAGAACCACCCGGTCCACCACGTAACCCACCACACGGGACAGGAAGATCACGAAGGTGTTGACCACGCCCTGGATCAGCCCCAGGGTCACCATGTCGCCGTTGGCGACGTGGGACACCTCGTGGCCCAGCACCGCCTCCACCTCGTCCTTGCCCATGCTGTTGAGCAGCCCGGTGCTCACCGCCACCAGGGCGGCGTTCTTGTTCATGCCGGTGGCGAAGGCGTTGGGCTCCGGGGAATCGAAAATCGCCACCTCCGGCATTCCGATGCCCGCCGCCTGGGCCTGGCGCCGCACCGTCTCCACCAGCCACACCTCAGTGGGATGGGAGGGCCGCTCGATGACCTGGGCGCCGGTGGCCATCTTCGCCGACCACTTGGACATCGCCAGCGAGATGAAAGAGCCCCCGAATCCGATGAGGGC
>DASTHR010000309.1:0-3056 GCA_035718105.1 Burkholderiales bacterium | reverse complement strand
TTCCGCTTCTGATGAAGCCTGCCGGCCGCTCCCGCCCCGCCCGCGTCGCGCTGATGGCACTGCTGTTGCTGGCGGCTTTCCTGGCGGGGCTTGCCGCGTGGGGGCGCAGCGAGCCCGCCCTGCGCTGGGCGGCGGCGCAGGCCGCTGCCTGGTCCGGCGGCGCCCTGACACTGGAAGGCGTGAGCGGCTCGGTGCTGGGGCCGCTGCGGGTGCAGCGCCTGCGCTGGCGTTCGCTTGACGCCGAGGTCAACGTGCAGGATTTCGAGGCCGACTGGAGCCCGGCACGGCTGATTCTCGCCCGCACGCTGCACCTGGACCGCCTGACCGCCGCGCGCGTGGAGGTCGCAGTGCAGCCGGGCGACGCGCCGTTCGTCCTGCCGCAGGATCTCGCGCCGCCGCTGCCGGTCACATTGAACGGCGTGTCGCTGCCGAGGATCGAAGTGCGCGGCCTTGCGCCCGGAACCCTGGCCCTGGGGATCGCCGGCAATTTGCGGGCGGACACCCGGGAGTACCGCCTGGATCTCGCCGGGCTGCAGATTCCCGGCGCCCGGCTCTCCGGCCGCGCCACCCTTGCCTCGGCCACTCCCTTCGCCCTGGGCGGCGAGCTCACGGCAGAAGCGGATTTCGCGGGCCAGAGCTTCCGCATTCCGTTGCGCCTCTCCGGCGTCCTGGAGGCGGTGGAGATTGCCGCCACCGTCGAGCATCCCTGGGCCAGGGGTGCCGCCTCGGCCACCCTGGCGCCCTTTGCCGGGCAGGCGCTGCGGCGACTGCGCGCCGAGCTCTCGGGCATGGATCCGGCTCGCCATGGAGACGCCCTGCCCAGGGCCGATCTCGTGGCGAGGCTCACCGCCGCCGCGGCGGAGCGGGGGCTTGCGGGGAAAATCGAGATCGAGAACCGCGCGCCGGGCCGCATTGACCAGGGGAAACTGCCCCTGGAGCGGGCGCGATCGCAGCTTGCCTACGACGGGGGAACGCTGCGCCTCGACGCGCTGGTCATCGCCCTGGCCGGCGCCGGAACCCTGCAGGGTTCCGGCCACGCCGACGCGCAAGGGGCGGAATTCGCGTTGCGCACCGAGGGCGTCGCGCTCAATGCCCTGCACGCCTCCCTCAGGCCCCTGCGCCCCGCCGGAACCCTCCTGATCACCGCCAACGCGACGGAGCAGGCGGCACTGGCCCGGCTTTCCGCCGGGGAGTATCGCCTGCAACTCGATGCCCTGCACCGGGACGCCGTGGTCAGCGTGCGCGGGTTGACGCTGCAGGCGCGGGGCAGCGAACTGGAGGCGGCCGCAGAGCTGCGCCTGGACGCCGGGCGCAGTTTCAGCGCAAGGGGAAAACTGAAGTCCTTCAACCCGGCCCAGTGGGGCGATTTTCCCAGGGCGCGCCTCAATGCGCGTCTCGAGGCCGAGGGCAAGCTGTCCCCCCAGCCGCAGGGCACCCTGCGTTACCGCATCCTGGACAGCCAGTACCGGGCGGCGCCCCTGTCCGGCGAGGGCACTATCGCCTACGCCGGGAAGCAGTCCCTGACCGCCGACGGCCATCTCGCGCTGGGCGACAACCGGCTTGGCTTCCGCGGGAGCCTGGGCCCGGGAGAGCGGCTGGCGTGGAACCTGGATGCCGGAAACCTTTCCGCATTCGGGCCCGAGTTCTCGGGCAGGGGCACGGCCGCCGGATGGTTCTCGGGAACCCCGGAGCAGCCGTCTTTCGGTTTCGAACTCGAGGCTGACCGGCTGCGGCTTCCGGAAGGAATTGCCGCCGGCGGACTGCAGGCGGCGGGCGAGTACGCGCCGGGAGACCAGGGTGTGTTGCGCGGGCGCCTCAGCGCGCGGAAGGCCCGGCTGGGGGCGTACGATCTGGACGCCCTGTCCGCCAGCGCGGACGGCACGCCGTCACGCCATGACCTGGACGTCTCGGTGAAGAGCGCCGTGCTCGATATCCAGGCCGCCGCCGAGGGCGGAATCGCCCCCGGGCCGCGCTGGAGCGGCCGCCTCCTACGGGTGGTCACGGCCAGGCCTTACGCGGGTTCCCTGGCCGCACCCACCACCCTCACCGTGGGCTCCGGGGAGCTGGAGATCGGCGCCGCCGAATTCGGCGTCGGTGACGCGCGACTCGCCCTGGAGCGATTCGCCTGGCGCGACGGGCAGCTCGCGACCCGCGGGCGTTTCAGCGCCCTGCCCCTGGCCCTGCTTCTGAAGCCGGCGCCTGAGGCCGCGTGGCGCTCGGACCTGAGCTTCTCGGGGAGCTGGGACCTGGAGGCGGGCACGGAACTCAACGGTGAACTGCACATTGCGCGGGACGGCGGCGACATCCGCCTGGGCACGGGCAAACCGCTGCAGCTCGGCCTGAGCCGGGTGTCGCTGGAGGCCAGCGCGCGCGGCTCCCGTGTCGAGGCCGTCGTGCTGGCCGAGGGCGAGCGCCTGGGCCAGCTGCGCGCGGCGGGTTCGACCCGGCTTGAGCGGGGCGCCGCGGGCTGGCACCTCCCCGCCGAAGGACCCCTGAGCGGCGAGATCCAGGGGCGGGTTCCCGACCTGGCCTGGCTGGGGCCGCTGCTCGATCCCATACTCGCCACGGCGGGGGCCCTGGAGATCAACGCCACCATCGCCGGCTCCCCGGGAAACCCCGTGATCCGGGGACAGGTGGCCGGGCGGGATCTGGAGGCACACGTGGATCCCACGGGGCTGCACCTGACCGGCGGCACCCTGGCGGCCGAATTCAGCGGCGAGCGGCTGGTGGTCCGGGAGCTCACCCTGCGCGGCGGGGCGGGATCCCTGAAAACCTCGGGCTCGGTTTCCTTTGCCGGCGGCCGCCGCGAAGGGGCGCTCGATTTCGCACTGGATCGACTCTCCATCGTGGACATGCCCGGGCAGAAGCTGCAGGTGAGCGGCAGCGGGAAGCTCGCCCTGGAAGGCGCCCGCCTCGCCCTGACGGGCGCCATCCGCGCCGACCAGGGACTGATCGAGCTGCAGGAATGGGACCGCCCGAGCCTGTCCGAGGACGTGGTCATCGTCGGGCGTGAGCGCGCGGCGCATGGGGGAGGAGCGGCCCCGGGCCTGCGCCTC
>DASTHR010000308.1:0-2660 GCA_035718105.1 Burkholderiales bacterium | reverse complement strand
CGTTTCAGCTTCGACGCCCGGCCCTTCGAGGCCCACATCACCCTGGCGCGCAAGGCGCTGTGCGGCGAGGAACTGCCGACCATCGCGCCCATCCGCTGGAAGCTGAAGGAATTCGTGCTGGTGGAGTCGGAGCTGGGCGCGGGGGGCTCGACCTACCGCGTCATGGGCCGCTGGCCGCTTGGGGAATCACCGGCACCGCATAGTTGAATTCCCCGGCGGGGCTCGAGAGCACGAAGGTGAGCACCCCGACCAGCCGGCCCCGTTCGTCAAACACACCGCCGCCGCTCCAGCCCGGCGCAATGCGGCTGCTGGACTGGATGTAGGTTTCGTCCCCACGGCCGGCGACCCCGATGAACGCGCCCTCGCTCAGTTCCGGCACATAGCCGCCGGGAATGCCCACGGCGAACAGCGGCTCTCCGGGGCGCAGGTCGGAGACCGGGGAAATCTCGACGGTGGGCGCGTGCAGTCCGGGCGCCGCAAGTTCGCAGAGGTCGCTCGTGCCCTGACGGCGCGAAAGGCGCGCGGAATGCGGCTTGCCGGCGCGGCGCACCACGGCGTTTCCGCTCGGCTCCAGGACGTGGCACGCCGTCAGCACCCGCCCGGGCGCCACCGTGACGCCGCTTCCCACCCGCAGCCCGCGCTGCGCCGAGGCCTCCACCGCCACCACGGAAGGCGCCACGCGGGCGTAGACCTCGCGGCCGGGCCCGGAAACAAACAGGCCGGGCGCACACCCGGCCTGCATCAGTAGCGTGACCGCCGCGAGGAGCCGCCGCTTCGCGGCCCCGCGGCGTGGAAGGTCAAAGGAAAATGCAGTTCTCCAAGTGACCGGCCAGTTCCTTGTCGGAGGCCTTCGTATAGTCCTTCTCAAAGCGGTCAGTCACCAGATGGCCCAAGTGGCCGTTGAGGTGCTTGTTGAGCATCCCCATGAACCCGGGCGCCGCCACCAGGATCAGGCGCTGGAACTGGTTCGCGGTGCGGCCGTGATCCAGTTCCTTCGTCAGTTCGATGGCGAACTGGTCTGCTTCGTGCTGCTTCGGCGCAGTGGGCGGGTTGTACGCCCCGCGGCCATTGCCGTGGCCCTGGTTGTGCCCGGGCCGGTCGGAAACCAGCTCGGAAGCCTTGCTGCGGCTGGCAGCGTGTTCAAACTCCTTGACCTTGTTAAGCCCCTTTTTGGGGCCGGCATTCATGTAAAGCTTTGCTGAACTCGAATTCGCTACAAGAATCCACGTAGTGGTCATGCTCTTTCACTCCCACAGACGAGGCAGGGCCTCAATTCGATTATAGGTAGCGAGGTAAACGCTGCGGGTGGTCACGACGAACTGCAATCCAAGCATACCACCCGCCAAAACCGGACGCCAAGGTCCGCCGCTAACTCCCTGCCGCATTTGGGGAAATCGGAAAAGCCACGCGCGCCTCCAGACCGCCGCCGGGACGCGCCCTAAACTCGAGCGCGGTGCCGTGGGCGCGGGCGATGCGATCCACGATCGCAAGCCCGAGCCCGGTGCCGGGGGCGCTGCGCGCACTGTCGAGGCGGGTGAAGGGCTGCAACACCCGCTGGTGCTCGTCTTGTGGGATGCCGGGGCCGCGATCAAGCACCCGCAGCAGCGCATGCCCGTCCTCCAGGATGGTTTCCACTTCCACCGGCGGCGCGCCGTGGCGCTGTGCGTTCTCGATCAGGTTGATGGCCAGCCGGCTCACCGCGCCGGGGCGCAGGGCGAGGGGCGGCAGATTCCCCCGGCGGAATACTACCGGGCTGTCCGGTCGCGACTGCCGCCGCGCCGCGGCCTCCACGATGGCATTCAGGTCGGCGTCGGGCCGGGGTGCTTCGCCGCCATCGCCGCGCACGTAGGCCAGGAATTGCTCCACGATGGCGTCCATGGCCTCGATGTCCTTCACCGCCTCCTGCACCAGTCCGGGATCGGCAGCCCTTGCCAGTTCCAGCGCCAGGCGCAGCCGCGCCAGGGGGGTGCGCAGGTCATGGGAGATGCCCGCCAGCACCAGCGCCCGCTCCCGTTCGCCGGCCGCTAGGTCCGCCGACATCTGGTTGAAGGCGCGGGCCACGGTGGCCACCTCGTCGGCGCCGGTCTCCGGCACCGGCCGCGGGATCTCGCCGCGACCCATGGCGCGGGCCGCATCCTCCAGCGCCCGCAGCGGCCGCGCCACCTGGCGCGCGATCAGCCAGGCTCCCGCCAGCGCCAGCAGCAGGATCAGCGCCCCCCAGGCGGCGAGGGTCCCGGCGCCGCCGCGTTCCACGCGCTCCCGGGGCATCATCAGCCAGAACTCGTCCTCGCCCACCAGGAAGCTCACCCAGAACGCCTCCGCGCCGTTGCGCGCGGTGGCGAAGCGCGTTTCCCTGCCGAGCTGACGGCGCACCTCCTCGGTGAGCAGCCGGGCCTCGGCGCGCCGGGTGGGGAAGGCCTCGATGCGATCGTCGGGATAGGCCGGATAGACGCGGATGCCCTCCGCTTCCGCCAGCTCCGCCAGCAGCGCCGAACGCAGGCCCGGTTCGGCGGAGAGGATGCCGGCGCGGGTCAGGTTAACCGCCGATATCACCATCTGCGCGTGCTGGCGGGCGCGGGGCTCGCGTTCCGCGAGGCGGAAAATTTCCGCCGCCGCCAGCAGCGAGAGCACGATCAGCAGCGCAATCAGCACGAAGGCGC
>DASTHR010000307.1:0-2313 GCA_035718105.1 Burkholderiales bacterium | reverse complement strand
AGCAGCAGCGCCTGAACATCCTGCTCACCGGGCCCCAGCCCCCGGGCACCTGGGTCATGGCCTTCCTCGGGGCGGCGCGGGAGGTGATCACACCCGAGCAGGCCGTGGAGGTGAACCAGGCGCTGGACGCGCTGGAGGCCGCCCTGCGCGGCGACACCGCCAACCTGGACGCCTACTTCCCCGATCTCGCAGAGCGGGAGCCGTGGCTCCCGGAGCACCTGAAGAAGGAACTCAGCAAATGAGCCTCACCCTGCCGTCCATGCCCCCCGCCGCGGAGCACCCGCTTTTCCGCCGGCTGGCGCAGAGCGGGATCTGCCCGGAGATCGCGGCAGACGCCTTCGACAGCTTCGTCGCCCAGCCCGGAAACACCCTGGTATTTTTCGCCGAGGAGCCCGTCAAGTACCGGGAGGTGCTGGATCTCACGGTGATCCTGCCGGAACTCGCGCAGGCTTTCGCCGGCCGCTTCCGCGCCGGGCTGCTGATGCCGCCCGCGGCGCGGGCGCTGCAGCCCCGCTTCGGCTTTAACAAGTGGCCGGCCCTGGTGATGCTGCGCGCCGGCGAGTATGTCGGCGCCGTCGCCGGGCTGCGCGACTGGAGCACCTACATCAGCGAGGTCGGCGCGCTGCTGGAAGCGCCGGCATCGCGTCCCCCTTCCGTCGGAATCGCCGTGCGCAACGGCGGCGATGCCCATTGCCATTGAAGCGAGGTCAGCATGAAGCCACTGAACATTCCCGTCGTCGCCCTCGGACCCGGCTCCCAGCCCATGGACATCGAGGACGCCCCCAACCTGCTGGACCTGCCGCGGGACATCAGCGGCTTCGTCATGCCGCAGGTGCCGGAGAGCAGGGACGGCGCCGCCTTCGAATCCGTTCGGGGCGTGATCCGGCAACTGGTGGCGACCCTCTCCGCGCACGAGGCCGGCAGCCGGCCCTACCCGCGGCTGGAGCTGACAAGCCTGGATGCGAAATCCATCGAACTCCTCAACCAGACCCTGCTCGACGGCGAGGTGAGCGCGCTGCTCACCGGCCGCCGCGGCACGGTCAAGATCCAGGAGACCAACTTCGCGGGGGTGTGGCGCCTGCTGCACTACAACCCCGCCGGGGAACTCACCCGGGACTGCCTGGAGGCCTGTCCGGTTCCGGATGCCATCCCGGACTACGCCGCGGATGCCGCCGCCCCCGGACTGGAACCTGCCCCGCCGCCCCGGGGCGCGATGAACTCTCCGCCGGTGCTGCACGAGATCCGGGAGCAGGCCGCCGCGTACGTGCCGGGACAGCCGGCCCACGTGGTCAACCTCACGCTGCTGCCCATGTCCTCGCAGGACAGCGAGTACCTGAACCAGGCGCTCCCCGCGGGCCCGGTGGCCGTGCTGTCCCGGGGCTATGGCAAGTGCCGGGTGAGCAGCACCGTCCTGCGCAATGTCTGGCGGGTGCAGTACTTCAACAACATGAACACCCTGATCCTCAACACGGTCGAGGTGGTGGACATCCCCGAGGTGGTGAAGGCGGCGCGGGAGGACATCGACGACAGCCTGAACCGGTTGCGGGAATTGCTGGAGTGGATGGAGCAGGAATGAGCGGCGAGGCGTCGCGCGCGAAGCCGGACAGCCGGCTGGAGTGCGGCATCTGCTGGTGGGTGTATGACCCCGAGCGGGGCGACCCCGTGTGGCAGGTGCCCGCGGGCACCGCCTTCGCGGACCTGCCCGATTACTGGCGCTGCCCCGAGTGCGACGGCCCCAGGGAAAAGTTCATGGTGCTGGACAATGGAACCGGCGGCTGAAGTGGCGCCCCGCGCCTGGACCGAGAGCCCGGCGCCAGCGCTCGAGCGCGCCTTCGGGCGCATCGAGCGCGAGCGCATGCGCGACGTGCCCATCCTCAACGGCGCGCTGCGCGTTGAGGCCGTGGGCTTCCAGCCGTTCCAGGGCCACTGGATCGGAATCCTCGTCACGCCTTGGTTCCTGAACGCGCTGGTGCTACCGGGAACCGGCGCGGCGTGGCCCGCCCGCGGCATCGGCGACGCCCAGGTCTGGGCGCTGCCCATCGGCGCCTGCGAGTTCATCGCCGGCCACGAGGAGGAGATCGGCGAATACCACCTGTGCTCGCTGATGTCGCCGGTGCTGCAACTGGAGGACCAGGAGGCGGCGCGCAGCGCCGCCCGGGCCGCGCTGGACACGCTGCTGGCACCGCCGGCGCCAAAGGAAGAGCCTGCCGGGCCGCTGAAGAAGCTGGAAGAGAACGTCGGGAAACCCATGTCCAAGCGCGAGTTCCTCTCGGGGCGGGTGTTCCGCGACTGAGCGTGGCGGGAATTGAAGGC
>DASTHR010000306.1:0-9402 GCA_035718105.1 Burkholderiales bacterium | reverse complement strand
GACCACGGCCCGGAGGTGGCGGGCGGCCCGCCGGGCTCCCCCGACGCTGACGGCGACCGCTACATCGAGATCTGGAACCTGGTGTTCATGCAGTTTAACCGCGACGAGAAGGGCGTGCTGCACAAGCTGCCCAAGCCCTCGGTGGACACCGGCATGGGGCTGGAGCGGCTGGCGGCGGTGCTGCAGGGTGTGCACTCCAACTACGAGATCGACCTGTTTCAGGACCTGATCCGCGCTGCCGCGGACGTCACGAGCACGAAGGACCTGCACCACGCCTCGCTGCGGGTGATCGCGGACCACATCCGCGCCTGCTCGTTCCTGGTGGTGGACGGGGTGATCCCCGGCAACGAGGGCCGCGGCTACGTACTGCGGCGGATCGTGCGCCGCGCGATCCGCCATGGCTACAAGCTGGGGCAGAAGCAGCCCTTCTTCCACAAGCTGGTGCCGGTGCTCTCGGACGCGATGGGGCAGGCCTATCCCGAGCTGCCCGCCGCCGCGGACCGGGTGATGGCGGTGCTGCGGCAGGAGGAGGAGCGCTTCGCCGAGACCCTGGATAACGGCATGGAGGTGCTGGAGGGGGCGCTCAAGGCCGGCGCCAGGACCCTGGACGGCGAGACCGTGTTCAAGCTCTATGACACCTACGGCTTCCCGGTGGACCTCACCGCCGACATCGGCCGCGAGCGCGGCATCGCCGTGGACATGGCGGGCTTCAACGCCGCCATGGAGCGGCAGCGGGAGCGCGCCCGCGCCGCCTCGAAGTTCGAGATGAAGGGCGGACTGGATTATGCCGGCCAGAAGACCGAGTTCAGGGGCTACGAGACCCTGCAGGCTGAGGGCAAGGTTACCGCGCTCTACCGGGACGGTTCCGCAGTTTCCTTCATCGAGGCCGGCGAGGCGGCGGTGGTGGTGCTGGACCGCACCCCCTTCTACGCCGAGTCGGGCGGCCAGGTCGGTGACCAGGGCGAACTGCAGGCCGCCTCCGGCACCTTCGAGGTGGCGGACACCCAGAAGATCCAGGCCGAGGTGTTCGGCCACCAGGGGATGCTCACCCACGGGCGCCTCGCGGTGGGGGACGGCGTCATCGCCAAGGTCAACGCCGAGGCCCGCGCCCGCACCGCCTTCAACCACTCCGCCACCCACCTCATGCACGCGGCGCTGCGCCAGGTGCTGGGTCCCCATGTGCAGCAGAAGGGCTCCCTGGTGGACGCCCAGAAGACGCGCTTCGACTTCTCCCACCATGCCCCACTCACCGCGGAGGAGATCCGCCGCATCGAGGACCTGGTGAACGCCGAGGTGCGGCGCAACGCCGAGGTGGCGACCCGCAACATGAAGTACGACGAGGCCATCAAGTGCGGCGCCATGGCGCTGTTCGGCGAGAAGTACGGCGACGAGGTGCGGGTTGTGGGCATGGGGGAGTTCTCCACCGAGCTATGCGGCGGCACCCATGTGAGGCGCACGGGCGACATCGGCCTGTTCAAGATCGTGTCCCAGTCGGCGGTGGCGGCGGGGGTGCGCCGGGTCGAGGCGGTGACCGCCGACGGTGCCCTGCATCACATCCAGGAGCAGGAGGCGAAGCTGGAGGAAATCGCCGAGCGGCTCAAGGCCCCGGCCCAGGAACTGCCCCAGAAGATCGCCCAGATCGTGGACAACGTGAAGGCCCTGGAGAAGGAACTGGCGCGGCTGCGCTCGAAGCTCGCCTCGGGGCAGGGCGGCGATCTCGCCTCCCAGGCCGTGGAGGTCAAGGGCGTAAAGGTGCTGGCGGCGGCAGTGGAGGGCGCGGACGCCAAGACCCTGCGCGAAGCGGTGGACAAGCTCAAGGACAAGCTCAAGTCGGCGGCCGTGGTGCTGGCCTCCACCGAGGGCGGCAAGGTGACGCTGATCGCCGGCGTGACCGCCGACCTCACCGCGAAGGTGAAGGCGGGCGACCTGGTCGGCCATGTCGCCGCGAAGGTGGGCGGCAAGGGCGGGGGAAGGCCCGATATGGCCCAGGGCGGGGGCACCGATCCCTCCAGGCTTCCCGAAGCCTTGGAATCGGTCAGCGCTTGGGTGGCGGAGCGTACTTGATCAGTATCCGGCCTTCTCCGGCCGCTCCCGCACTCGGCCTTCGGCTACCGAGTCGCGGCCGGTGCCTGGACATGGCTCATGGCGGCGGAACTGATCCGAGCCGGTTGCCCGAGACGGTGGAATCAGTCGGCGCCTGGGTGGCGGAAAGGATTTGAGATCGCTCGGCAGGTTCGGCGGCGGCCGGGGTAACGCATCGCGCATGTTGCAGAAAAGGGAGCTTCAAATGCAGATCAGGGAAATTCTCGTCGGCGCGTCCATGGCGGTCCTCGCCGGCTGCGCGTCGGTTCCGATGACCTCGCTCCAGGAGGACGCAAGCGGCAAGGCATTCACGGTTCCCGACGGCAAGGCAAACATCTACCTTTACCGCAATGAAACCCTTGGCGCTGCAATCCCGGTGACCGTTTCGCTCGACGGTAAGCTGGCGGGTCAGACCGCCTCGATGACTTATTTTCTCTGGACGGTGGAACCCGGGAGCCATGAGATCACCTGCAATGCCGAGAATACCGAGACCCTCCGACTGAACACTTCCCCGGGAAAGAACTACTTTGTGTGGCAGGAGATGAAGATGGGGATGTGGATGGCCCGGTGCGCCCTCAGCGAAAAGAGCGAGGAGGAAGGGCGCAAAGGCGTCCAGGAGTGCAAGAGGGCGCAGGCCAAGTTCTGAGCGGGCAGGTTGACGGGGATCCAAAGGATTCGCCGGATCCACAGAAAACTCAGCCCGGTAGCCGCGAGGCGCCGGGCTATTTTCATAACAAAAAAGATCGGGGACGGTCTCTGCCTGCGCCGGTATGCCAATTCGGGGTCGGGGGCGTTAATATCTTCTGCCGTCGCGAGCGCCAACAGCGAGGAGGAACACAAATGGCCGCGTTGGAAAAAAGAACCTTGGCTCTTGCCGCAGCGGGCGCGTTTTTGCTCCAGGCCTGCGCCACGCAGCAGCCCCCGCCGCCCACGCTGCCGGATTTCTCCCAGCTGGACAGGATGATGAAGGGCGGGGAGTGCAATCCCGCCACTGCGGCGCTGATCGGCGCCGCCCTGGGGGCCATGATCGCCGACGACAACCGCACCAAGGGTGCGGCCATCGGCGCCGGCCTCGGGGCCCTGGCCTGCTACGTCATCAACGCCCAGTCGAAGCAGACCCGCCCACCGGCCGACGTGGAGGGCCAGTACCGGGCCGAGAACCAGGGCACCTTGCCCGAGCAGCCACTGGTTACCGCCTACGACACGGCGTTCAACGCCGGGGGCGGGGCCAAGGCGGGGCAGGAGGCGCGGGTGGTCTCCAGCATCACCCTGGTCTCCGGTTCCAAGGAGCCGGTGCGCGACGTGGTGGAGGTGCTGGAGGTGTTCGAGGCCAACGACCCCGCCAAGGTGCTGCTGCGGGCGGAAAAGAAGGCCGACCCCGGTGTGACCGCCGGCGGCATCCAGAATACCTTCACCATCCGCCTCCCGGAAGGGCTTGCCAGCGGGAGCTATCCCGCCCGCGCGGCGCTCTACGTCAACGGCAAGCTGGCCGGCGAGAACCGCGGGTCGCTGCGCGTCCTCGGCGCCGGCCGCGTCGTGCAGATGCAGATGTAAGGTCCGCCCGCGACTGACGACCATGTTGCTTGACCGCGCGGCACTGTTGACCCTGGCCCTGGCGTTCTCCGGCTGCGTGGCCACCGGGGTTCCCGAGACGGCGCTCCCGCCGCGCATGGACTATTCCTGCGCCGGCAACCGGACCCTGCAGGTGGCGCGCGCCCGTGACGCGCTTTCGGCGGCGGTGCTGGTGGACGGGAAGTCGGTGAGCCTGAGACGGGCCGACAGCGCGGCCCAGGAGAAGTACACCGACGGCGACCACACCCTGTATCTGGACGGGGAGAAGGCGATGCTGGAATTCCAGGGCCGGGTGCTCTACGGGCCCTGCCTGTCGGTGGTTCCCCTGCCGGCCTATCCCCGGGACCGCGACTGAGCCCGGGGATTCACCGCGGCGGCGACGCCGCGAGGGCTTTCGCCGCCTCGGGATAGCCCGCCGCCGCTGATTTCTCCAGCCACGCCCGCGCCTCGCGCTCGTCCTTTTCCTGTCCCGCCCCTGTGGCCAGCATCACCGCGAGGGCGTACTGCGCCTCGGGGTCGCCCTTTCCGGCGGCGTCGCGGAACAGCCGCGCCGCCAGGGCCAGGTCCTTGGGAAGGCCGCGCCCGGCCTCGTGCATCCAGGCGAGGCGGGTGGTGGCGCGGAAGTTGCCCGCGTCCGAGAGCTCGCGGTAGAGCGCCGCCGCCTCGGCATAACTGCCCTCGGCCTCGATGCGCCGGGCGCGGTCGAAGGGAGTTTCCGCGGATCCCCGGAGCTGCTCCAGGCGGCGCGCGGCGTCGGTATCCCCTTGTTGCGCCGCCAGGGTCAGCCAGTGCTCGGCTTTCTGCGGGTCCTTTGCAACCCGCCCGCCGGTGGAGTACACCAGCCCCAGGCGATACTGCGCCGCGCGGCTGCCGCCCCGTGCCGCCTGCTCGTAAAGCCGCAGCGCCTGCTGCATGTCCTGGGGCGTGCCGAGCCCGTCTTCCGCGAGGATGCCGAGGTTGAAGTAGGCCTCGCCGTTGCCTTTGGCGGCGAGGGCTTCCCAGACGCGGCGCGCGTCGGCGTAACGCCCCATCTTGAATTCGGCGTAACCCTTGTACAGGCCGAGGGCCGGATTGCGCAGCGCGTCCTCGATGTCCTCGTCGGTGACGGCGGCGCCGGCGGGGAGGGCCGGCATGCAGGCCAGGAGGAGCAGGGAAACGAGGCGGATGGGGAGGCGCATGGGTGGTCAGACCGCGCGGGCGCCGTCGCGTTCCTCAGGCCGCCGCGAGGCGCGCGACATGGGCGCTTGCCGCGGAGGCGAGCCCGTCCAGGGCATAGCCGCCCTCGAGCACCGATACCAGGCGCCCCCCCGCGTGGCGCGCGGCGATCTCCAGCACCACGTCGGTGAGGTCGGCGAAATCCTGGTCGGTCAGGGTGAACTGGCCCAGGGGGTCGCCGGCGCGGGAGTCGAAGCCCGCGGACACCATCACCAGTTCCGGACGGAAGCGCTGCGCCGCCGGAACCAGCACCTCGCGGAAGGCGCCCAGGATTTCCCGGCGCCCGGCGCCGGCGGGGAAGGGGCGGTTGATGATCAGCCCCTTGGCCTTGCCCTCGCCCGTTTCGGACTCGCTACCCGTCCCCGGGTACCACGGGTGCTGGTGGGTGTCGAAGAACAGTACCGAGCCATCCGACCAGAAAAGGTCCTGGGTGCCGTTGCCATGGTGCACGTCCCAGTCGGCGATTAGCACCCGGCTGAGTCCGTGCCGGCGCAGCGCGTGGCGTGCGCCGATGGCGATGTTGTTGAAGATGCAGAACCCCATGCCGCGCGCTGCCGAGGCATGGTGCCCCGGCGGGCGCACGGCGCAGAAGGCGTTGCGGGCGCTTCCCTTGAGCACGGCGTCTACCGCGGCGATCACGGAACCCGAGGCGGCCAGCGCCGCAGTCAGCGAATCGGGCGACAGCTCGGTGTCGCCGCTGCTCAGCCGGGGTCGGCCTTCCGCCACTTCCCGCTTCGCCAGTTCCAGGTAGTCTCGGGTGTGAACCAGCAGGATGTCCGATTCCTGCGCCGGGCGCGACTCCACAAACCTGATGCGGCTGCCAAACGGCGCCGCCTGCAGGGCCCGCAGCACCGCCTCCAGCCTTCCGGGCCGCTCGGGATGCTGGCGGCCGGCGAGATGCTTCAGGGTGAGGGGATCGTGGAACACATGAGTCGCAGTCGGCGGCTGCGCCAGGGCGGGAATGGATGCGGCCAACAGGCAGGCGCCGGAGGCCCGCAGGAACTCGCGGCGCGAGGGGGGACGGGGCGGTTTCACTCGATGCTCCATGTCGATCAACGCCAGCGGATCAGGGAGTCGGGGCCGCCGCGGCGCAGCGCGCCCTCCACCGTCTCCCGGGTCACGGGCGCGAGATACTCGCCTTCGCGCTCCCGCACCCACCACAGGCCGCTGGCATGTTCATCGGGGGTGGCATAGCGGTAGCGGTAGAGCGTGGCGCGCAGCATGGCGGGAGAGCCATTATGCCCCCCGGCGTCGGAGAACAGGGCGGCGACTTCGGGGGAACCCTGGAGCAGCCGCGCGAGGAGCTTTTCCAGCCAAGGATTGTCCCGCGCTTCGCCCAGGGCCGCGAACCAGAGCTGCCAGTCGAGGCGCGGCAGGTGCGGCACGGCCCAGGGCGGCGGACGCTGCGGCGGCCCCGGCTTGTACGGCAGCGCGAGCTCGCGCCAGTTCATGCCGTCGTCCGAGGCCTCGATCACCAGTTCGCGGCGCTCCCGCGGCACGTGGGCAAACACGCCATAGGGGTTGACCAGCCTCAGCCCGCCGAGCGGCCCCGGCGCGATGATCTCGGGTCGCAGGGCGATGCGCTGCGCCATCTGCGTTGCCCCCACACTGACGGCGAGCAGGGCGAAACCCGCCAGAGCCGCGCCGCGCAGTGCGCCAGGAGCGGAGGCGCGAAACGCGATGGCCCCGGTCATGCACCCGGGCAGCAGGCGGCGCAGGACGGCGTCGTCCAGCAGCGGCACCAGCAGCGCCAGGGTCAGCAGGTTGAAGAAACCGAAGTTTCCGGTGGCGAGGATCGGCAGTTGCAGGGCCACGAACCCGCCTGCCGCAGCCAGCCTCGGCCGGCGGGGCAGGAACGCCGCGAACGGCAGTACCAGCTCGATGAAAAAGTGCGCCGCCACCAGCGCCGCCAGCATCCCATCGCCAAGCTGGTGGGCGTGCCACGCCAGGGGCGTGGGCAGGGGCTGGGTTTCCAGGTGGTACTTGAGCGCCCGCAGCGCGCCCCAGGCGGGGTCGCCGCTGGCGAGCTTCACCGCGCCGGAGAGGAACATGAAGCGGAACAGCAGCCAGCGCAGCAGCCACAGCGGGATGCGTGATCCGGAGGTTGCGAGCCAGCCCAGGAAGCCCGCTTCCAGAAGCAGCAGGTCCCACTGGTAATTCATGAACAGCTGCCCGGCATGGAACAGCGACAGGTAGAGCAGCCATGCCAGGAGCAACGCCGGGCCGGTGAACCTTCCCAGGACCACGGCGAGGGCGGCGGTGGCCCCCGCCCAGCAGCCGCCGCGCAGCGCTGTGTCGCCGGCGCCGAGCCAGAACAGACTCGGATGCTCCAGCGCCGCATCCACGCCGGGGGACGCGAACAGCGCCGTTGCCGGCAGGATGCCCTGGCTGCCCACCAACCCCGTAATCTGGGCGCCGAGGGACAGAAACGCCGCGAGGTAGACGAGCCCCAGCAGGCGCAGGAACAGCCCCACGGTGAGCACGTAGCGCGCCGGCTCGGGCCGCGCGCCCCAGAGCAGGCGGGTCAGGCGCAGCGCGAGGGGGCGGTGCGCGGCGATCAGGCGATAGGCGGCTTCCGAAGCGGCGGAAAAGCCCGGCAGCCGGCGGTAGAGCCACAGCCAGTGGCCGCGGCCCGGCGCTACGGCCAGGGTGAGAAAGGCGGCGTGGGCGCCGGAGGAAACGGTGCCGTCCGGCGCGACATGCTGGATGGCACCGCGGAACCGGGCTTCCGTGATCTGCGGGAAGTGGGGCGCCGCCTGCTGCCAGGGCGCGAAACTCACCCGCTCCGCGGTGATCTGCTGCCAGTAGCGCACCCACCAGTCGCAGAAGCCGCAATCGCCGTCGTAGACCAGCAGCGGCAGGTCGCGCCGGGCCGCATCGAAGCCGGTGGAAGATGGCTTCCCTGCGTTGGGGGTGCATGGGGAGGCGCCCATTCGTTGCGGGGTGCGTGACGATCGTGGGGGCAGTATACGGCGCCGCAGCAAAGGCGAGGGATCGGGGTATAATCCCGCCGCGCGGGCGCCGCGACGAGCGCGGGCCCACCCCGGCATACTGGAGAAACCTCTTGCACATCGCCTGCCTCGACCTCGAGGGCGTGCTGGTCCCGGAGATCTGGATCGAGTTCGCCGAGCGCACCAACATTCCGTCCCTGCGCGCCACCACGCGGGACGTCCCGGATTACGATGTGCTGATGCGCCAGCGGCTGCGCATCCTTGCCGAGCACGAGCTTGGACTGCCCGACATCCAGGCGGTGATCGCCGGAATGAGGCCGTTGCCGGGCGCCGGGGAGTTCCTGGACTGGCTGCGGGAGCGCTTCCAGGTGGTGATCCTCTCCGACACCTATTACGAATTCGCGGCGCCGCTGATGCGCCAGCTCGGCTATCCCACTCTCATGTGCCACAAGCTGGGCATCGATGACAAGGGGCGGGTGGTGGACTACCACCTGCGCCAGAAGGACCAGAAGCGGGAGGCGGTGAGGGCGTTCCACGGCCTCAACTTCAAGGTGATCGCCGCCGGGGATTCCTACAACGATACCGCGATGCTCTCGGAGGCCGACGCCGGCATTCTGTTCTGTCCGCCCGATAACGTCGTGCGCGAGTTCCCGCAGTTTCCCGTCACCCGCGATTACGATGCGCTGCGGGCGGCGTTCGCGGAAGCCGGCCGCAGCGCGTAGGCTTTAGGGAGCGGACTTGTCCCTGTTCTGGATCATCGGCATCATCCTCAACGTGGTCCTCACCGGACTCGCGATCTGGTGGGTGCTGAAGCAGATGCGTCGCCCGGGCGATCCGCCGCGCGACGACGGCGGCCCCCGGTAGTTCCTCCCCGCGCGCTGCGTCGAGGGGCGCCGCGTCCCTTGGCGCTCCGTTGTTGCGCCTTACAGGGTTGGGGGTAGAATGGAATCGCAAACGCATTCGCAAATGTTCTGCGCACGAAGGGAGGCCCCATGGCCAAATCCATTCCCCAGACACCTCCGGATTACGACAGGACCCGCGTCATCGAGCGGCCCGACGGCTTCTACTGGCAGGACAAGGACAGCGCCAGGGAATACGGACCCTTCGGCACCCTGCTTGAGGCGGTCGAGGACATGCAGTACAACGAAGAGGGCGACTACGAGCCGGTGGAGACCCTTGCGGAGGCCGAGGACGAGATCGGCATCAACAGCTGGATCGACCCCGACACCGGCCTGCCGGGCGAAGAGGGTGTTCCCCGCATCGAGGACTGAGTGCGGCTTGGCCGTACGGTGAGTCGCACCGCCGCGGCGCTGTTCGCGCTCGGGGCGGTGCTGGCCGCGGTTTCCGCGCGCGCCGAGGACGGGATCGCGATCCGCAGCACGCAGGGCAGCTTCGACGACGTCCGGAGTGCCCTGGTTTTCGCCATCGAGAACCGCGGCCTGGTGGTGAGCAATGTGTCCCACGTGGGCGAGATGCTGGAGCGCACGGGCCGCGACCTGGGCAGCACGGGGCAGATATTCGAGCGGGGCGAGGTGCTGGAATTCTGCAGCGCCGCGCTCTCGCGCCGGGTGATGGAAGCGGA
>DASTHR010000305.1:0-7534 GCA_035718105.1 Burkholderiales bacterium | reverse complement strand
CGCGAGCTCAGCTGCGTGGTGCCGTCCGGGCACTATTTCGTGATGGGCGACAATCGCGACTCGTCCAGCGACAGCCGCTACTGGGGCTTCGTGCCCGACAGCCATATCGTCGGCAAGGCGTTCCTGATCTGGTGGAATTTTGGCGCGCTGAGCCGCATCGGCCAGCGCATACAGTGACAGGGGAGGAAACCATGGTGACAGGGCGCATTCCGGGAGCGCGGAAGCAGGCCGGGTTGAGCATGATCGGATTCCTGCTGGTTGCCGCACTGGTGGCGATGGCGGTGCTGGTGGGGGTCAAGGTCGCGCCCGCCTATATCGAATTCTACTCGCTCAAGAACATCCTGAAGAACATGGTGAACGACCACGAGCTGCAGACGGCATCGGTGGCGGAGATCAAGCGCAGCTTCGACAACCGCGCCGTGATCGCGAGCGTCTCTACCCGCTCCGGAGACCTGACCATCTCCAAGGAAGGCGGATCCCTCACCATCGGCACCAGCTATTCCGTCAAGGTGCCCCTGGCGGGCAATGTCAGCGCCTGCCTGGATTTCGAGGCGGTGGCGCAGCGATAGGCGCCCGTCGCGGAAGCCATGGGGACGCAAGGTCCGGCCCAGCGGCTGGGCTATGACTTCCGCGATTCCTCGCTGCTGCGGCAGGCGCTTACCCACCGGAGCTTCGGGGCAACCCACAACGAGCGACTGGAGTTTCTGGGCGACAGCGTCCTCAACTGCGTCATCGCCCGGCGCCTTTACGACGATTTCCCGGATTTGCCGGAGGGCGACCTCTCGCGCCTGCGGGCGCATCTCGTGAACCAGCAGAAACTGGCGGCCCTGGGGCGGGAGATCGGCCTCGGCGATGCGGTGCTGCTGGGCGAGGGCGAGATGCGCAGCCGCGGCCGGGAGCGGCCCTCGATCCTGGCCAATTCCCTGGAGGCGTTGCTGGGCGCGGTGTTGCTCGATGGCGGCTTCGGCGCCGCGGAGGCGGTCATCCAGCGCCTTTACGCCGGAGCCTTCCACAACCTTGACCCGCAGGCCCTGGGCAAGGATCCCAAGACCCGGCTGCAGGAGTTCCTTCAGGGCCGGCGCATCCCGCTGCCGCGCTACAGCGTGGTGACCACCCGGGGCGAGGCCCATGACCAGCAGTTCCAGGTGGAGTGCCTGATCCCCGAACTGAAGATCCGCGCCGTGGGCGAGGGCACCAGCCGGCGCGCCGCGGAACAGGAGGCGGCCCGCCATGCCTACGAAATCGCGGCGCCGGGAAAGTAACGGCGCGGAGCCGCAGCGCGCGGGGTTCGTGGCCATCGTGGGCCGGCCCAACGTCGGCAAGTCCACGCTGCTCAACCGGCTGGTGGGGCAGAAGCTCAGCATCACCTCGCGCCGGCCGCAGACCACCCGGCATCACATCATCGGCATCCGCACCGAGCCCGGCGCCCAACTCGTGTTCGTGGACACCCCGGGTTTCCAGACCCGACACCTGAATGCCCTGAACCGCTCCCTCAACCGGGCGGTGACCAGCACCCTCAAGACCGTGGACGCGGTGGTGTTCGTGGTGGAGGCGCTGCGCTACGGCCCCGAGGACCGCCAGGTGCTGCGGCTGCTGCCGCAGGACGTGCCGGTGGTTCTGGTCATCAACAAGGTGGACCTGCTCCGGGACAAGTCAAGGCTGCTGCCCTTCATCGAACAGATGTCCGCCGAGCACGGTTTCGCCGAGGTGTTTCCGGTAAGCGCGGAGAAGGGACAGCAGGTGGAGGCGCTGGCCGGCGCTCTGCGGGCCTACCTCCCGCCGGGACCCATGCTGTACGGCGAGGACGAACTCACCGACCGCAGCGAGCGCTTTCTCGCTGCGGAGCTCCTGCGGGAAAAGCTGTTCCGCCTGCTGGGCGACGAGATCCCCTATGCCACCAGCGTGGAGGTGGAGAAGTTCGAGCTGGAGGGAAACCTGCGGCGCATCGCCGCCTCCGTCATCGTGGACAAACACGGCCAGAAGGCCATCGTCATTGGCAGCAACGGGGAAAAGCTGAAGGAAATCGCCACCAGCGCCCGCAAGGACATGGAGCGGCTGTTCGGGGGCAAGGTGTTCCTCGAAGTCTGGGTCAAGGTGCGTTCCGGCTGGGCCGACGACGAGCGGGCGGTCAAGAGCCTGGGCCATGAATAAGCCGGAGGCGCACGCGGCGCGGGCCGCCACCGACCGGGGCCGTCACGAGGCCGAGCCGGCGTTCGTGCTGCATTCCTATCCGTTCCGGGAGACCAGCCTGGTGGTGGAGGCCTTCAGCCGCAATTTCGGCCGCATCGGGCTGGTCGCGAAGGGGGCGCGTCGCCCCAAGTCGAACCTGCGGGGCCTGCTGCTGGCATTCCAGCCCCTGCTGCTGTCCTGGTCCGGAAAGACCGAGTTGCGCACCCTGATGCGCGCGGAGTGGCAGGGCGGCCAGCCACCGCTCACGGGCCTCGCGTTGATCTGCGGTTTCTACCTCAACGAGCTGCTGCTCAAATTCCTGGCGCGGGACGATCCCCATGAGCGGCTGTACGAGTATTACCAGGACGGCCTCGGGGCCCTTTCGGGCGGCAGGGAACTGCCGGCAGTGCTGCGGCGCTTCGAGCTCCGTCTGCTGACGGAGCTGGGTTACGGGCTGGTCCTGGACCGGGAAGCGGACACCGGCTTGCGGGTGCGGCCGGACCAGAGGTACGTGTACGTCCCGGAGCGGGGCCCCATGGCGGCCGACGGCGCGGGCGCGGAAACCACGGTAGAATTGCGCGGCAAAACGCTCCTGGACATGTGTAGGGACGATTATTCCGATCCCCTGACCCAGTCCCAGAGCAAGGCGCTGATGCGCCTGGTCATCAACCATCACCTTGGCGGCGCTGCCCTGCATACCCGCCAGCTCTTGAAGGACCTGAAGCAACTGTGATCGCCCTCGGCGTCAACATTGACCACGTCGCCACCCTGCGGCAGGCGCGCGGCACCCGCTACCCGAGCCCGGTGCAGGCGGCGCTGGCCGCGGAGGCGGCGGGCGCGGACCTCATCACCCTGCACCTGCGGGAGGACCGGCGCCACATCCAGGAACCGGACGTGGACATCCTGCGACGGGTCCTGCAGACCCGCATGAACCTGGAGAGCGCCATCACCCGCGAGATGCTGGAGATCGCCCTGCGCGTGCGCCCCCAGGACGTTTGCCTGGTGCCGGAGCGCCGGCAGGAGATCACCACCGAGGGCGGCCTGGACGTGAGGGGACGCCAGCTGGAGGTGAGGGAAGCCTGCGCCCGGCTGGGCGCCGCGGGCATCAGGGTGTCGCTTTTCATCGATCCGGATCCGGAACAGGTGAGGGCGGCGGCGGAGACGGGGGCGCCGGTGATCGAAATCCACACCGGGCGCTATGCCGACGCGGACAACGAGGCGGCCGTGGAGGCGGAACTGGGCCGGGTCCGCGAAGCCGCAGCCGAGGGCGTGCGCCTGGGGCTGAGGGTCAACGCCGGCCATGGCCTCAACTACCACAACGTTCAGCCCATAGCCGCCATTCCCGGCATCCGCGAGCTCAACATCGGCCACGCCATCGTCGCCCGCGCCCTGTTCGTGGGTTTCCCCGAGGCGGTGCGGGAGATGAAACGCCTGATGCGGGAAGCGGCGCAGGGCCGCGAGGCCCGGACATGATCTACGGCGTCGGCACCGACCTGGTGGAGCCGGGACGGGTGGCAATGCTGCTGGAAAAGTACGGCGAGCGATTCCCGCGGCGGGTGCTGAGCGCGGCCGAATGGCCGGCCTACAAGGCGACGGCGCGTCCCGTTCTGTTCCTCGCCGGCCGCTTCGCCGCGAAGGAGGCATTCTCCAAGGCCCTGGGCACGGGGCTGCGCCATCCCGCCACGCTGCGCGCGATCAGCGTCCTCCAGGACCGCCTGGGCAAGCCGTTCCTTGCGTTTGCCCCCGCGCTGGAGCGCCTGCTGCGGGAGCAGGGCATCGTCGGCCACCACCTGACCCTCAGCCACGAGCGCAGCCTGGCGTGCGCGTTCGTGGTGCTGGAGCGCTGAATCGTGAAATCGGAAATCATGAATGGGGAATGGGAAAGCGCGAGTCGCCAGAGGCGGCGGGTGCTGATCTGGAATTGCCATTCACCATTCACCATTCACCATTCACGGAGGTCGGCATGACCCTCGGTCCCGTCATGCTGGACGTCGCGGGCACCGAGCTGGCGCCGGAGGACAGCGCGCGACTGCGTCACCCTCTGGTGGGCGGCGTAATCCTGTTCGCTCGCAATTTCGAGTCGCCCACGCAGTTGGCCCGACTCACGGCGGCGATCCACGCGGTGCGCAACCCCCCTCTGATCATCGCCGTGGACCACGAGGGCGGACGGGTGCAGCGCTTCCGCGAGGGCTTTACGCGCATTCCGCCCATGCGCGAACTCGGGCGCATCTGGGATGACCATCCCCAGCGCGCCCGGCACCTCGCGGAAATGGCCGGTTGGGTGATGGGCTCGGAGCTGCGCGCCTACGGGGTGGACCTGAGCTTCACGCCGGTGCTGGACATCGATCATGGGGCGAGCGGGGTGATCGGCGACCGTGCCTTTCACCGGGACCCCCAGGCGGTGTCCGAGCTGGCGCAGTCCCTGATGCGCGGCCTGAAGCGCGCCGGCATGGGGGCGGTGGGCAAGCATTTTCCCGGCCATGGCTACATCCGGGCCGACTCCCATTACGAAGTGCCGGTGGACGAGCGCGACTACGCCGACATCCAGATGTGTGACCTGATTCCATTCCGTCGCATGGTGGATGCCGGGATGCCCGCCATCATGCCTGCTCATGTCATCTACCCGAAGGTGGACGGGACCCCGGCGGGATTCTCACGGGTGTGGCTGAAGGACATCCTGCGGGGCGAGCTCGGCTTCGATGGCTGCATCTTCAGCGACGACCTTTGCATGGAAGGGGCAAGCGTCGCCGGCGGCATGCTGGAGCGGGCGCACGCGGCGCTGGAGGCTGGCAACGACATGATCCTGGTGTGCAACCATCCGCAACGCGCGGACGAGCTGCTGGGCAGCCTCCGCTACGACATGCCGGCGGTTTCACTGGCGCGTCTTGCCCGGATGCATGGCAGACCCCACCCGGAAGCGCTGGCCAAGCTGCACCAGGACGGCCAGTTCATCAAGGCCGTGCACGAGGTGGGGGCCCTGGGGCTCGCCAGCGGCGACCTGCCGCTGGGAAGCTGCGGCAGCCAGGGGCTCCCGCCGAAGCCAGCCTAGCCTGGACTTTTCACCACCAAGTCACCAAGAACTTCAAAGGCAACAGCCAAGGAGGACGAGGCGCGCACGGAGCGTCGAAGCCTCTGCGCGGGGCAGTCCCTCTAGGAATCCCCTTTCCTTGGTGCCTTAGTGCCTTGGTGGTTCAAACGAGCCCTTGGGTTTAGGACGCCCGTTCCATGTATTCGCCGGAGTCGGTGCTGACCTTGATTTTTTCGCCTTCGCTCACGAAGGGGGGCACCATCACCGTGAGGCCGGTTTCGGTCTTGGCGGGCTTGTAGGTGGTGGTGACGGTGGCGCTCTTGAGATTGGGCTCAGTCTCCACCACCGTGAGCACCACGCTGGTCGGCAATTCCATGCCGATGGGCCGCTCGTTGTAGAAGTTCACCTGGACGTCGAGGTTGGGCAGCAGGTAACCCGTCTGGCCCTCCAGGAAGTCCTCGGGGAGGGTGAGTTGCTCGAAGGTGTTCTTGTCCATGAACACGTAGCCGCTGCCGTCGTTGTACAGGTACTGCATGTCCCGGTTGTCCACGAACGCCCGCTCCACCTTCTCGTCGGTGCGGAAGCGCTGGTTGGTCTTGGTGCCGACCTCGATGTCCTTCATTTCCACCTGCATGAAGGCGCCGCCGCGGCCGCCCACGTGCACATGGTAGGACTTGAGGACGCGCCAAACGCGCTTGTCCCACTCGATGAGCTGACCGGCGCGGATTTCGGTTGCGAGGATTTTGGCCATAGGAGAAGTTCCGGGACAGGTTTCGAAAAGGGCGCTATTGTACACCAGCGATGCCCAAATCAACCGCATTTTCAGTGAATTGCCGTCTCTGCCCGAGGCTGTCCGGGTTCCTGGACGAGGTGCGGGTGCGCTTCCCCGGCTATCACGCCAGACCGGTCCCCTCATTCGGCGAGTCCCGGCCCCGGCTGCTGGTGGTGGGGCTGGCGCCGGGACTGCACGGCGCCAACCGCACCGGCCGGCCCTTCACCGGCGACCATGCCGGGATCCTGCTCTACGCCACCCTGCACCGCCACGGCTTCGCCACGGGACCCGAGTCGGTGGCCGCCGATGATGACCTGCTCCTGATCGGTTGCCGGATCACCAACGCCGTGCGCTGCGTGCCGCCGGCCAACAAGCCCGAGCCCGCCGAGGTGCGCCGCTGCAACGCCTATCTGGCCGAGGAACTGGCCGATCTGCCCCGCGACGCAGCCATCCTGGCCCTGGGCAACGTGGCTCATGGCGCGGTGCTGAGGGCGCTGGGCCTGAGGCTGCGGGACCACCCCTTCGCCCACGGCGCGGTCCACCCCCTGGACGGGGGCAGGGCGCTCTTCGATAGCTATCACTGCAGCCGCTACAATACCCAGACCCGCCGGCTCACCGCCGCCATGTTCGACGCGGTATTCGCGGCGGCCGCCGCTCACCTCGGAGATTGAACCATGCCCTACGTAAACGTGCGCATCGCCGGCACCCTCAGCCGCGAGCAGAAGAAGAGAATCGCCGAGGAGATCACCGAGACCCTGGAGCGCGTCGCCAACAAGCCCCGCTCCTACACCTACGTTGCCTTCGACGAGTTGCCGGACGAGAACTGGGCCGTCGGGGGCAAGCTGCTGGATGAGGACTGAGGCGCCGGCCTTCGAGCCGAAGGAGGTCCTGGCCGGCCTGCCCAACCTGCCGGGGGTGTACCGCATGCTCAATAGCCGCGGAGAGGTCATCTATGTGGGCAAGGCGCTGGACCTGCGAAAGCGGGTGTCGTCCTATTTCCAGAAGACGCCTGCTTCGCCCCGGGTTCAGCTCATGGTTTCGCAGGTGGCGGGGATCGAGACCACGGTGACTCGCACCGAGGGCGAGGCGCTGCTGCTGGAAAGCAACCTCATCAAGAGCCTCGCCCCGCGCTACAACATCGTCTTCCGCGACGACAAGTCCTATCCCTACATCCTGCTCTCACGGCACCGGTTCCCGCGGCTCGGGTTCTACCGCGGCGGCCTGGACAAGGCGAACCAGTATTTCGGTCCCTATCCCAACGCCTGGGCGGTGCGGGAGAGCATCCAGCTGCTGCAGAAGGTGTTCCGGCTGCGCACCTGCGAGGACACGGTGTTCGCCAACCGCTCCCGTCCCTGCCTGCTGCACCAGATCCAGCGCTGCACCGCGCCCTGCGTCGGCCTGGTCGCGGAGAAGGCTTACGCCGAGGACGTGAAAAACGCGGCGCTGTTCCTCAGGGGGCGGCAGAGCGAGGTGATGGACCTGCTGACGGCGCGCATGAGCGAGGCGGCGGAACGACTCGAATACGAGCAGGCCGCGGTGTACCGCGACCAGGTGCAGTCCCTGCG
>DASTHR010000304.1:0-2358 GCA_035718105.1 Burkholderiales bacterium | reverse complement strand
TCGCGGCATTCCCCCGCGGTCGGCGTTCCCGCCTGCGACAGGCAGGGCAGCGCGGCCAGTGCGGAAACAAGGATCCTCCAATCCATGGTTCCTCCTCCTGCCGCCGGTCTGTTGTTGGATGCGGATTCGCTCCGGGTTTCGCAGCGGTGTCGGCGGCAGGACCAGTTTGCGCCGCTTCGCGCAGCCGTGCAGAGGTATCGTCGTGGCGGCGCAGCATCCGAGCCTGCGGAGGGCAAGCGCGATGGCACCTCGCGGGTTCGCCTTCAGGCGGACATGGAACGTGGCTGTCCGGCTAAAGCCGCACCCACGAAAGACGGGCGGGGACTGTGGGTCCGACTTCATTCGGACAATATTACATGGATACGGACCTGCTTGCGGATGACGGCGCGGCTTGCGGGAGGCGGACGACGATGCGCCATGTCCGAATGAATTCGAACCTACAGGCTACTGGCGGCGGAAGTCGGCACCGCTGGCGATGGCGGTATCAGGGAAATCGGAGAACACCCCGTCCACCCCCAGCAGGTAGAACTGCAGGTATTCCAGCTTCGGATCGCCGCCGTAGGCGGGCGCGAGCCAGCGCGGCTCGCTGCGGAAGGTCCAGGTGTGGACCTCCAGCCCGGCCCGATGGGCGCGCCGGATCAGGTCATGGCCGCGCGCGGCCCCGGCCTCGTTCACGATCAGACGCTTCCAGGGGCCGATGGCGTCGGCCCAGGTCCTCACCTCCCGCAGCCCCGTGTCGGTGAGCAGGTCGCCGTAGCCACGCCAGCGCAGCCGCGGGTCCAGGGATACCGACCAGTCCCAGGGCTGGCCGAAATCCGGGCTGCCGTCGGGCCGGAAGCCTTCCGCCCCCACCAGTTGCACGCGCCGGACCGGGCTCAATTCCGCCATTGCCCTCAGGCTCGAGGGCTCGAAGGACTGCACGAACACCGGGGCGTCGCGCCGGCTCCATCCCGCCAGCTCCAGCGCCTTCGCCAGCCGCGGCTCCAGGGCAAGGCCCAGGCGGCGGTGCCAGGTCGGGTGCTTGGTCTCCGGGTAGATGCCGACGGTCCTTCCCGTCTCCGTGCCGCGGCGCTTCACCAGCGCGATCACCTCCTCCAGCGTCGGCACGGCGTACCTGCCGTCGTGCTCCCGTGGCCGGTCGGGAAACGCCTGCACGGCGCGCAGCCGTTTCAGCTCCTCGAGCGTGAAATCGCAGGCGAACCACCCCTCCTCCTCCACCCCGTCGATCACCGCACGTCGCTTGCGTCCCGCGAACTCCGGTCGGTCCTTCACGTCGGTGGTGGTGGCGAGGTTGGGCTCGTGGCGCGCGACGAGGTGGCCGTCTTTCGTCGCCACCAGATCGAGCTCAACATAATCGGCGCCCTGCTCGATGGCGAGCGCATAGGCCTCCAGGGTGTGTTCCGGCAACGCACCGCTGGCGCCGCGGTGGGCGATGACCAGGGGATCGGCGGCAGGTGCGGCGGCGGTCATGGCGAGAGCGGCCAGGAAGGCCAGGCGCTTCACGGTGCGACCCAGGACTCCAAGGCCGAGGCGATCCCGACCCGAGGCTTGCCGCCGAGAGCCCGGGACGCCGCACCCATGCCCGAAGTCGAGGCCATTCAAACGGCCGGCTGCTCCGCCGCGAGCCTCTTGCTGAAGAACTCCAGCGCGGTCCTGGTTTTCGTTTCCTGGGGGGCATCCAGCGCGATGCCGCACCTGGCGAGGTAGGCCTTGAACTCGGCGGCGACCTGGAAGGCTTCCTCCGGCAGGGCCTTGGTGGAGATCTCGAGGATGCGCGAGCCGTCGGGATAGAGCCACATCTCGACGGTGACGCGGCGATCGAAGTCCTTCGGCTGGTGCTTGGCCTTGAGCAGGAATGTGGGGCCCAATGTGGCCAGGGAATCCATGCCTATGCCCGCCGGAGCATGCGCGTCGTAGAACTCGCGCTGCTCCTTCGAAAACAGCGAGCGCAGCGGCATCGCGGCCGCGGTCACGTCGAGCACCTCCTGGCCGGTGCAAACGCCCTTGAACGACGCCGAGCATACGTATCCGCCCGGCATGACGTCCACCTCGATCTTGAGGCTTGCCGAACGCCGAAGCTCCGGGTCGATCGCGGACGGATCCACCGGGCGCAGCTTGACCACCGTATCCGCCTTGCCGCCCTGGATGCGCCGGGCCCGCAGCACCACGCCGGCCTTGAACAGGTCCAGGTTGGGGGTATCGAAAAAGAACGCCTGTCGCGGCTGCGCCTCGACCGGATCGAGACCGAGCCCCTTGATGGCGGCACGATGGCCCGTGTCGGGCACGGACAGCTTCAGTTCGATGCTGTGCGACTCCTGGCCCAATTCGAGGATCTTCGCCAGGTCCTCGCTTGAAAGG
>DASTHR010000303.1:0-5751 GCA_035718105.1 Burkholderiales bacterium | reverse complement strand
CTGACCTATACGAAAAACCCGGATCAGTTCCGGGACATACTCCGGCTCCGCGTCCGGACCCACGGTGAGCTCGCCCGGGCCTGGGTCTGAGGGACGCGCAACACCGGCTTGAGGGACATGGCATTGCGCATTCAATCGGTTGGCCCCGCCCGGGGCTGGCACTGGCTGGCAAACGGCTTTGCCCTGTTTGCCCGCACCCCCTTGGTGTGGGTCGCGCTGGTGGCGGTGGCCGCGGTCGCGGCCTTCGCGCTGTCCCTGCTGGGGCGGGTCGGCCCCCTGCTGCTCACGCTGCTGGTTCCGGGGCTGATGGGAGGACTGCTCATGGGCTGCCGGGAACTCGAGTCCGGGGGAAGCCTCCGGGTCGCGCATCTGGCGGCGGGATTCCTCTATCGCGGGGCCCGCCTGGTGGCCGTGGGCGGACTGTACCTGGTGGGCACCATCGTCATCGGCGAGCTCATGATAATGACCGGCGGCGGGGCCCTGGAACAGCTGCTGGAGGCCGCCGCCCAGCCCAACCCCGATCCGCAGCGGCTGCAGGAACTCCTGGGAGCCGCTTCGCCGGCGGTGTTCAGCGGGATGGGCCTGTTCCTGTTGTTGCTCATGGGAACCTGGTATGCGCCGCCGCTGGTGGTGTTTCACGACCTGAAGGTGCTGGAATCGGTGCGCCTGAGCCTGATGGGCTGCTTCCGCAACATCCTGCCGATGCTGGTCTACGGCGCCATAACTTATGTCGTGTCCGGCATCGCCGCCATGCTGCTGGGCGCCTTCGGGCCGCTGATGCTGGTCCCGGTGCTGCTGCCTTCGAGCTACACCAGTTACCGGGAAATCTTCATCGACGCCGGAGAATCCCAGCAGGCAGGTCCGCCTTCAGGCGGCCAGGGCGCTGGCGAGTCCGGCTGAAGCCGGACCCACATCAACTTTGGAGCGACGCGTCACGCGGGGGTCAGCTTCGCGTATTCCAGGGCCAGCCACTTTACGGCGCCGCTGCTGAAGCGCACCTGCACCCGGGCGTCGGCGCCGTGGCCCTCGCAGCTCACGATCACGCCGGCGCCAAACCTGGAATGGGCGACGTTCTGGCCCACCCGCCAGCCGGACGACGCCGCGGTCGACTCGAGCGCCGGCGCGGCGACCGCACCGCGGCCGGTCCCGGACCGGGGGAATCCCCGGTCTGCCGCGCGCTGCGCGATCATCGAGACGCGATCCGCGAGGCCCGACGATCCCGGTCGGCCCGGCCCCAGCCACTTCAGCAGCGCCTCGGGCAGTTCCTGCAGGAAGCGAGAAGCCATGTTGTAGCGGGTCTGCCCGTGCAGCATCCGGCACTGGGCGTAAGTCAGGTAGAGCCGGCGCCGTGCGCGGGTCAACGCCACGTACATCAGACGCCGCTCCTCCTCCAGGCCGTCCCCCGCGTTCACGCTGTTTTCGTGGGGGAACAGCCCTTCCTCCAGCCCGGTCACGAACACGGAGTGGAATTCCAGGCCCTTGGCCGAGTGGGCAGTCATGAGTTGCAGCGCTTCGGCGCCACCCGCCGCCTGGTGCTCGCCCGCCTCCAGGGCGGCGTGGGTCAGGAACGCAACCAGCGAATCGTCCTCGGCCTCCATCACGAAGCCGGCGGCCGCGGTCACCAGTTCCCCCAGGTTCTCGATGCGGTCGGCGCCTTCCCGCTCGGCCCGGTACATCTCGATCAGCCCGCTGCGCGCCACCACATGCTCCACCGCCTCGGGCAGCGGCAATCCCTCGACGCCGGAGCGCAGCGACTGGATCAGGGCCACGAACCCGGGCACGCCCTTGCCGCCTTCGGGTGCCCGCTGGCCGCCGGCCGCCGCGCGCCGCAGCGCCGCCTGCCACAGGCTGCCGCCCTGCGCCTTCGCCTCCTCCTGCAACTGCTCCAGCGTGCGGGCGCCGATGCCCCGCGCCGGCACGTTGACCACGCGCAGGAAGGCATTGTCGTCCTCGGGGCTCGACGCGAGGCGCAGGTAGGCCAGTGCGTGCTTGACCTCCTGGCGCTCGAAGAACCGGAGCCCCCCGTACACGCGATAGGGAAGCGCGGCGGAGAACAGCGCGTGCTCCAGCACCCGGGACTGGGCGTTGGAGCGGTAGAGCACCGCGATATCGGACAGGCGCACGCCTTCCGCCTGCAGGGTCTTCGCCTCCTCCACGATGAAGGAGGCCTCGTCGAGGTCGGTGGCGGACTCGTATACCCGCAACGGCTCGCCCCGGTCATCGGTGGTCCAGAGGTTCTTGCCCAGCCTGCCGCGGTTGTTGCGGATCAGGGCGTTGGCGGCGTCCAGGATGTTGCCGTGGGAACGATAGTTCTGCTCCAGCTTCACCAGCCGGTGCGTCGGGAAATCGCGCCGGAAGTCCTCCATGTTGCGCACCGTGGCGCCGCGGAAGGCGTATATGGACTGGTCGTCGTCACCCACCGCGAACACCGCGTTGCGGCCCCCCGACAGCAGCTTGAGCCATTGGTACTGCAGCGGGCTGGTGTCCTGGAACTCGTCCACGAGGATGTGGCGGAATCGCGCCTGATAATGCTCCCGCAGCGGCTCGTTGCGCTGCAGCAGCTCGTGGGAGCGCAGCAGCAGTTCGGCGAAGTCAACCACGCCCTCGCGCTGGCACTGCTCCTCGTAGGCGGCATAGAACTCCGCGCAGCGCCGGGTGTACTCGTCGTAGGGCGCGACCTGCCGCGCCCGGAGTCCCGCGTCCTTCTGTCCGTTGATGTACCACTGCACCTCCCGCGGCGGGAAGCGCTCGTCGTCGGCATTGAGCCCCTTCAGCAGGCGCTTGACCGCCGCAAGCTGGTCCTGGGTATCGAGGATCTGGAACTGCTGCGGCAGCGCCGCCTCCTGCCAGTGGGCGCGCAGCATCCGGTTGCACAGGCCGTGGAAGGTGCCCACCCACATGCCGCGGGTGTTGATGGGCAGCATGCCGGAGATGCGGGTGAGCATCTCCCGCGCCGCCTTGTTGGTGAAGGTGACGGCGAGGATGCCGTGGGGGCTGGCGTGGCCGTTCATGATCAGCCAGGCGATGCGGGTGGTGAGCACCCGGGTCTTGCCGCTGCCGGCGCCCGCCAGCACCAGGGCGGATAGCGCCTCGCCCTCCGCGGAATGCAGGGGCAGTGTGACGGCTTCGAGCTGCTCGGGGTTGAGGCCTTCGAGGATGTCTGACACGGGACGGGCGGCTCCAAAAGCAAACTGAGCGGGCGACCCGCGCTCCGCTCAGCCTGATGACGCCGATTATAACCGCCCCGCGGGCGGAAGGTTCACGCGCTCAGATCGAGAACTCCCGCTCCTTGCTGCGCGACACCATGTCCCAGATCAGCGGCGTGAGGATCAACTCGATGGCGAGCCCCATCTTCCCCCCCGGCACCACCATGTTGTTGGGCCGGGACATGAAGGAGCCGTCGATCATGGTGAGCAGGTAGGGGAAATCCACGCCCCGCGGGTTGCGGAAGCGGATCACCACCATGCTCTCGTCCAGCGTCGGGATGTCGCGGGAGATGAAGGGGTTGGAGGTGTCGACGATGGGCACCCGCTGGAAGTTGATGTGGGTGCGGGAGAACTGCGGGGTGATGTAGTGAACGTAGTCGTGCATGCGGCGCAGGATGGTGGACGTCACCGCCTCCGCCGAGTAGCCGCGCAGGTTCATGTCGCGGTGGATCTTCTGGATCCACTCCAGGTTTACCACCGGCACCACTCCCACCAGCAGGTCCACGTGCTGCGCCACGTCCACCTTGTCGGTGCGCACCCCGCCATGCAGGCCCTCGTAGAAGAGCAGGTCGGTGTTGGCGGGCAGGTCCATCCACGGGGTGAAGGTCCCCGCCGGCTGGCCGTAGGGTTCCGCCTCCTTGTCGTTGTGCAGGTAGAGGCGGGTCTTGCCCTTGCCGGTGTTGCCGTACTCGCGGAACAGCGCCTCCAGCTCCTCCCAGACGTTCCCCTCGGGGCCGAAGTGGCTGATGCCGCGGCCGGACTTCTTCTCCGACTGCTCGATCGCCTTCTTCATCTCCTCGCGGTTGTACTTGTGGTAGGCATCGCCCTCGACGATGGCGGCATTGATGTTCTCGCGCCGCATGATGTGCTCGAAGGCCACCTTTACGGTGGAGGTGCCGGCGCCGGACGAGCCGGTGACCGCGATGATCGGATGTCTCCTCGACATGACGCTCCCTCTTTGGCTGGTTTTTGGCTGGTGCTTTCGGGGAATGTCCCCATTCCGGCCGAATGTATCAGATGCATCCGGAGGGAAACAGTCACGAAAGCTTATCGTGTGGATATGAGGTGCTTATGGTGCAGGGATATTGCATAAGCGCTGACGCAATTGCCGCGGCGCAGCGGCCGGCGCCCCGGCATCGTGACGCGGGTATAATGCGCGCTTTCCCGAAGGCAAATTCCCGCCCCGATCATGCAGCAGCAATACCGCCCCGCCGAAGTGGAGAACCTGGCCCAGGAATTCTGGGACCGCAGCGGGGCCTTCCGCGCCGCCGAGGACCCGGCCCGGGACAAGTTCTACTGCCTGTCCATGTTTCCCTATCCCTCGGGGAAGCTGCACATGGGGCATGTCCGCAACTACACCATCGGCGACGTGCTCAGCCGCTATCACCGCATGAAGGGCTTCAATGTGCTGCAGCCCATGGGCTGGGACGCCTTCGGGCTGCCGGCGGAGAACGCGGCCATGGCCAATGGCGTGCCGCCGGCGCAGTGGACCTACGACAACATCGCCTACATGAAGAAGCAGCTCCGGTCCCTGGGATTCGCCCTGGACTGGGAGCGGGAGATCGCCACCTGCCGGCCGGAGTACTACCGCTGGAACCAGTGGCTGTTCCTGCGCATGCTGGAGCGCGGCGTCGCCTACAAGCGCACCCAGGTGGTGAACTGGGACCCGGTGGACCAGACGGTGCTCGCCAACGAACAGGTGATAGACGGCCGCGGCTGGCGCACCGGCGCCCCGGTGGAGAAGCGCGAGATTCCCGGCTACTACCTCGCCATCACCCGCTACGCCGAGGAGCTGCTGGCGGACCTGGACCGGCTGCCCGGCTGGCCGGAGCGGGTGAAGACCATGCAGGCCAACTGGATCGGGAAATCCTACGGTGTGCGCTTCGCCTTCCCCTACAGCCTGAACGGAAGGGAGGAAAAGCTTTGGGTGTTCACCACCCGCGCCGACACCATCATGGGCGTGACCTTCTGCGCCGTCGCCGCCGAGCACCCGCTGGCGGAGCACGCGGCACGCCACAATCCCAAGCTCGCCGCCTTCGTCGAGGAGTGCAAGCGCGGTTCGGTAATGGAGGCGGACCTCGCCACCATCGAGAAGAAGGGCATGCCCACCGGCATCTTCGTCACCCATCCCCTCACCGGCGCGGAGTTGGAAGTGTGGGTCGGCAACTACGTGCTGATGGGCTACGGCGAGGGCGCGGTGATGGCGGTCCCGGCCCATGACGAGCGGGATTTCCACTTCGCCCGGAAGTACGGCCTGCCCATACAGCAGGCGATCGGGGTGCCGGGCAAGCCCTTCTCCGCCGATGCCTGGCAGGAATGGTACGCGGACAAGGAGAACGGCGTCTGCGTCAACTCCGGAAAGTACGACGGCCTGCCCTACACCCGGGCGGTGGACGCCATCGCGGCCGACCTCAAGGCGCGGGGCCTCGGGGACAGGCAGGTGCAGTGGCGGCTGCGGGACTGGGGCATCTCCCGCCAGCGCTACTGGGGCTGCCCCATCCCCATCATCCACTGCCAGGCCTGCGGCGACGTCCCGGTGCCGGAC
>DASTHR010000302.1:0-7487 GCA_035718105.1 Burkholderiales bacterium | reverse complement strand
AAGCGCCGCGAAACAGGATGGACAGGGGATACAGCAGCAGCTGCCAGGGGCCGATTCGCGACCACTGCTTGTCGATCCAGCTCATGGCTGCCGAATGGCGGAGGGCGGCGGGACGCGGTGCGAGCCGGCGGCGCCGGAATCAACCGCCCGTCTGCAGGACCGTGAAGGTGATGTGGTGATAACCGGCCGCCCTTGCGGCCTCCATGACCCGGATCACCGACTGGTGCGTGGCCTTGGCGTCGGCGTTGATCACGATCACGGGATTGGCGCGGTCGCCGGCGGCGCGACGCAGCTCCTGGATCAGCGCATCGCCTCCCGCCGCCACGGCCTTGCGGTTGACCGAGTAGCCGCCCTGGGCGTCCACGCCGACGCTGATTTCGTTGGGGCGCTCGGCCTGCTTTTCCGCGGCCGCCTCGGGGAGGTTGATTTCCAGTTCCGCGAACTTGGAATAGGTGGTGGTGACCATGAGGAAGATCAGGATCACCAGCAGGACATCGATCAGGGGAACAAGGTTGATCTCCAGTTCCTCGCGCGCCTGCCCGCGCTGAAAGTTCATCGGCATCGCGGACGCGCCCCTATGCCTGTCGCTCGCCGTGGACGATCTCGACCAGCTTGAGCGCCTGCAGTTCCATCTCCACGATCATGGCGTCCACCTTGGCCCGGAAATAGCGGTAGAAGATCAGTGCCGGGATCGCCACCAGGATGCCGAAGGCGGTGTTGTAGAGCGCCACCGAGATGCCGTGGGCGAGTTGGGCCGGGTTGGTGCCGGTGGGAGCCTGGGAGCCGAAGATTTCGATCATGCCGATAACGGTGCCGAACAGCCCCAGCAGCGGCGCCGCGGTGGCGATGGTTCCGAGCGAGGTAAGAAACCGCTCGAGCTCCTTCGCCGCCGCGCGACCGGATTCCTCGATCGCGTCCTTCATCACTTCCCGGGAACTGGCCTCGCTGCGCAGGCCCGCGGCAAGGATCTGGCCCAGCACCGAACTCTCGGCAACCCGGGTGATCATTTCGGGGGTGACGCCCTTCTGCCGGTATTCCTGAACCACCGCGGGCAGCAGATCCCGGGGCACCACGACGCTGTGCCGCAGGGTCCAGAGCCGCTCGCCGATGATCGCCAGCGCCACTACGGAGGCCACGATAATGAACCAGATCGGCCATCCGGCGGCCTCGATGATCGCGAACACTCGGGAGTTCCCCCTCGATAAAGGTGTGTAACTTTAGCTTGCAAGTTTTGGTTGGGCAAGTTCTTCGGTCCCAACTTCAAGAATGCGTCCTAACCCTAATGAAACGAAGAGAAATTTCTCTCATCCACAATCTCTGTGGATAACTTTGTGGGCAACTTGTAAAAAAGGGACTTAACTCATGTTCCGCAAAAGAAAATTCCTGCCCTGCCCAAAAAGTATACTCATAATTTATTGCTTAAAAACATGAAGTTAAATCTTTGGTGCCGGGAAAGCCGCATGGTTATGCGGTTTTGTGACCGGAAAGTGGCTGCTGTGGATTACTGTACAATGGTTTCGTGGCGGCGACCCCCGAAAAATGGCTTGATTCCGCGGTTCTCAGCGTGTCGGACCTGAACCGCAACGTCCGCCGCCTGCTGGAGGAAACCTTCCCGCTGCGGTGGGTGAGGGGCGAAATCTCCAACTTCCGGGCCTATGACTCGGGCCACTGGTATTTTTCCCTGAAGGACGACGCCGCGCAGGTGCGCTGCGTGATGTTCCGCCACAGGAACCAGTACCTGGACTGGAAGCCGGCGGACGGTGCACGGGTGGAGGCGCGGGCCCTGGTCACCCTCTACGAACAGCGGGGGGACTTCCAGCTCAACGTGGAGGCTTTGCGCCGCTCGGGGTTGGGGGCACTCTACGAGGCCTTCGAGCGGCTCAAGGCGAAGCTGGAGCAGGAGGGGCTGTTCGATCCCGCGCGCAAGCGGCCCGTGCCGGCTTTCCCCCGGGCCATCGGCATCGTCACCTCGCCCCAGGCCGCAGCGCTGCGCGACGTGCTCACGACGCTCGCCCGGCGCATGCCTGCCATCCCGGTAGTGATCTACCCCGCGCCGGTTCAGGGCGAGGGCGCGGGGGCGAAACTCGCGGCGGCCCTGCGGGCGGCGGGAGAGCGTAACGAGGTGGACCTGATCATCCTGTGCCGCGGCGGGGGCAGCATCGAGGACCTGTGGGCCTACAACGAGGAAGTGCTGGCGCGGGCCATTGCGTCCAGCCCGATCCCGGTGGTGAGCGGGGTGGGCCACGAAACCGACTTCACCATCGCCGATTTCGTGGCTGACCGGCGCGCGGCGACACCCACGGCGGCCGCCGAACTGGCAAGTCCCAATCGCGCCGAGCTGCTGCACCGGGTCGAGGCGCTGCGGGGACGGCTGGGACGGGGCGCATCCCGGGCCCTCGAGGTCCGCATGCAGCGTCTGGATCTGCTGTCGCGGCGCCTGGTGCACCCCGGGGAGCGCATCGCCAGCCAGCGGCGGCACCTTGGACAACTGGCCCTGCGGCTGGCGGCCTCGGGGCAGCGCCGCCTTGCCGATGCCGACTGGCGGCTGCGGGGCGTGGGACGGCACTTCCTGGCGCTGCGCCCGGAACTCCGCGCGCGGGAGGATCGGATGGCCGCCCTCGGCGTGCGCCTGGCGGGCGCGGCGCAGCGGCGCATCGAGCAGTCGCGGGAGCGGGTGGCGCGGCTCAGCGCGCACCTCGAGCACCTGAGCCCCCAGGCGGTGTTGGGACGTGGCTACAGCATCGTGCGCGGCCCGGACGGGATCGTGGTGCGCGACAGCGCGGACCTTGCCGTGGATGACAGCCTCTCCATCAGTTTCGCCCGGGGGCGGGCCGACGCGCGGGTGACCGGCAAGGACTGATCAGTCCCCCGCCTCCCGCTCCAGCAGCGCGCGTTTGCGTTCCACGCCCCAGCGATAACCCGCGAGCCCGCCGCCGGTGCGCACCACCCGATGACAGGGGATCGCCACCGCCAGGGGGTTTGCGCCGCAGGCGCCGGCCACGGCACGGGCCGATCGCGGCGCCCCGATGCGGCGGGCGATTTCCGCGTAGCTCACCGTCTTCCCCGGCGGGATTTTCCGCAGCGCCTGCCACACCCGCTTCTGGAACGCCGTGCCGCGCACGTCCAGCGGCAGGTCGAGTGCCTGTCCCGGCGCCTCCACGAAAGCCACCACCCGGGACACCAGCCGCTCGAATCCGGGATCGCCGCCGATCAGTTCCGATCGGGCAAACCGGTCCTGCAGTTCGCGCACCAGCGCCTCCGGATCGTCGCCCAGGGAAATGGCGCACACGCCGCGCTCGCTGGCGGCAACCAGGATGGCTCCCAGGGAGCAGTCTGCGACGGCGAAACGGATGCGGGTGCTGGCGCCGCCGGCGCGATAGCGGGTGGGCGTCATGCCCAGCACCGCGTTCGATTGCTCGTAGAAGCGACCGGCGGAACCATAGCCGGCTCCGTAGAGCGCATCGGTGACCGTGCCCGGTCGGTCCAGCGCCGCACGCAGGCGTTGGGCGCGATGCGCCGCCGCATACGCCGCAGGGGTCACTCCCGTGAGCGCCTTGAAAATGCGGTGCACATGCCAGGGGCTCAGTCCGGCATGGCGCGCCAGTTCGGCAAGGCTCGGGGGGCTGTCCGCGGCCTCGATCAGCCGGCACAGTCGGGCAACCAGGGTAGCGCGCTGCGATGCGGTGGAGGCCTGATCCGGCCTGCAACGTCTGCAGGGCCGGAAGCCGGCGCGCTCGGCATCGGCGGCAGTGAGATGAAACTCGACGTTTTCGGGCCGGGGAGCGCGGGCGCCGCAGGACGGGCGGCAGTACACGCCGGTGGTCCGGACCGAGTAGAAAAAACTGCCGTCCGCCGCGGGATCGCGGCGGACCAAGGCGGCCCAGCGCGGATCCTCCAGGTTGGCGGCGGCGCGCAGCTGGCGCGGGTTGGTCTTTCGCACGGGAGTCCCTGCCTGTGGCTGAGTAGGTTCGCGCATTCTGGCTCAGGCCGGGCGCGCGGGCACTCCGGAGCTTGCTGCCGAATTCGCCTCAGGCCGGCGCCGCGGCGAGTCCTTCAGCCCGCAGTTGCGCCAGCGCCCGCTGCGCCAGGTCCGGGGCCAGGCAGTCGAACTGCATGAGCCCCTGCATGGGGCGCAGCCAGGTGAGCTGGCGCTTGGCGAGCTGGCGGGTGGCGGCGACGCCCTTTTCCCGGAGCGCCCTCAGGTCGAACTTCCCGTCGAGGTACGTCCAGGTCTGGCGATAGCCCACGCAGCGCATGGACGGCATGTCCGGCTCCAGGCGATGGGTTTCCCGCAGCCGCCGCAGCTCTGCGATCAGCCCGCGATCCAGCATGTCATCGAAGCGCCGGGCGATGCGCTGATGCAGTGCCTCGCGGTCCGAGGGCAGCAGGGCGATGCGGATCAGGCGGTAGGGCAGGTGCACCCGCTTCGGGCCTTGCAGAAGCTGCGAAAGCGGGCGACCGGAGACGTGGAACACCTCCAGCGCCCGCTGGATGCGCTGGGCGTCGTTGGGCGCGATCCGGGCGGCGGTGTCCGGGTCCACCCGCGCCAGCTCCAGGTGCATCGCGGGCCAGCCCGCCTCCGCGGCCATGGCGTCGATGGCCCTCCGGATTGCGGGGTCGGCCTGCGGCAGCTCGTTCAGGCCCTCCAGCAGCGCCTTGAAGTAGAGCATGGTGCCGCCGGCCAGCAGGGGGACGTTGCCGCGCCCGCTGATCTCCCGCATCAGCGCCAGCGCATCGTCCCGGAAGCGCCCGGCGGAGTAGGCTTCATCGGGTTCCAGGATGTCCAGCAGGTGGTGGGGCACGGCGGCGCGCTCCTGGGCCCCGGGTTTGGCGGTGCCGATGTCCATGCCGCGGTAGATCTGCCCGGAGTCCACGCTGATGATCTCCACCGGCAGCGCCCGGGCGATTTCCATGGCCAGCGCGCTCTTGCCGCTGGCGGTGGGGCCCAGGATCAGGATCGCCGGCGGGTGCGCCGGCCCGTCCCGGTCTGCGAGGTTGGGCGCGGTGGCGGGGCGCTTGGGATGAGGCATCGTTGAGTCATCAGTCGTCAGTGGAAACATCTTACTGACCACTGACTACTGGCCGCGCATGAACATCCGGTCCAGCTCGTCGAGGCTGACCTGGAACCAGGTGGGGCGGCCGTGGTTGCACTGGTCGGCGCGCTCCGTGGCTTCCATTTCCCGGAGCAGGGCGTTCATCTCCGTCAGGGTAAGGTTGCGGTGTGCCCGCACCGCGCCGTGGCAGGCCATGGTCGCCAGCAGTTCGTTGCGCCGCGCGGCCAGCGCCTGGGTGACGCCGAATTCCCGCAGGTCGCGCAGCAGCGAGCGTGCCAGCTCGGCGGCATCGGCATCCTGGAGCAGGGCCGGCACTGCCCGCACCGCAAGGGTGGTGGGGGAGAGCACGGCGATTTCGAAGCCCAGCTGGCGGAGCACCTCGCCATGGTCCTCGGCGGTGGATACCTGCAGCGGATCGGCGCGGAAGCTCACTGGAATGAGCAGCGGTTGCATGGGCACTGCCTTCGCGTCCAGGGCGCCCTTGAGCTTTTCGTACACCACCCGCTCGTGGGCCGCATGCATGTCCACCACCACCAGCCCCTGCCGGTTCTGGGCCAGGATGTAGATTCCCTGGAGCTGCGCCAGCGCGAAGCCCAGGGGCGGAATCCCGGCTTCCGGGGCGGGCGCGGAAACGGGTGCCGTGCTTGCCGCCTCGGCGCGCACCGCCTGGGCGAAGGCCTCGCCGTAAGCCGCCGCCGGCTGGCTCACCCCCAGGCCCAAGCCGCCCTGGACAAACGCGGGGCGTGGTGCCGGCGGGACCGGGGCGGGCGCCCCGGCAGTCTGCCGGCCCGCGGCCAGTCCCCGCTCCAAGGCATGAAACACGAAGCGGTGCACCGCCTGGGGTTCGCGGAACCGCACCTCGATCTTGGTGGGATGGACATTCACGTCCACCAGTTCCGGCTCGATCTCCAGGAACAGCACGAAGGCGGGGAAGCGCTCCTCGTGCAGCACGTCGCGGTAGGCCTCGCGGATGGCGTGGGCCAGCAGGCGGTCGCGCACGAAGCGCCCGTTGACGAAAACATACTGGGCGTCGCGCCCGGCGCGGGAGTAGGCGGGGAGGGCTGCGAGGCCGGAGAGCCGCAGGCGCCCCGCGGACTCGTCCAGCGCCAGCGACGCGTCCCGGAATTCCTGCCCCAGCACCGCCGCAATGCGCAGTTCGGCCGTGGCGGGCTTGAGGCTCCACTGCGCGCGCCCGTTGTGGCTGAGGGCGAAGGCCACGTCCGGGCGGGCCAGGGCCATGCGCCTGAAGGCCTCATCGCAGTGGCCATGCTCGGTGGCTTCGGTCTTCAGGAACTTGCGCCGCGCCGGGGTGTTGAAGTAGAGCTCCGCCACCTCCACGGTGGTGCCCTCGTTCAGGGCCGCGGGCTCCGGGGAGTGGACCTCGCCGCCCTCGGCAATCACGCGCCAGGCATGCGGCGCACCCCGCTGCCGGCTGGTCAGGGTAAGGCGGGCCACCGACGCGATGCTCGCCAGGGCCTCCCCCCGGAAGCCCAGGGTGGCCACCCGGTCCAGGTCGCCCAGTTGCGCGATCTTGCTGGTGGCGTGGCGGGCCAGGGCCAGGGGCAACTCATCCCTGGGGATGCCGCCGCCGTCGTCCGCGACCCGGATCAGCTTCATGCCTCCCTGGGCGAGGTCCACCGCGATGCGCGTGGCGCCCGAGTCCAGGCTGTTTTCCAGCAGCTCCTTCAGGGCCGACGCCGGGCGCTCGATGACCTCGCCGGCGGCGATCTGGCTGATCAGTAGATCGGGCAGTACACGGATGGACAATCGGCGACCTCGAAAATGAACGGGCAATTATACCTTTGGCGCGGAGCAGCATTGCCGCCGGGGGAGCAGCATTGATATCATCTCCCGTCGGTCGAGGGGGCGAGGCTGCAAGCGGCCGGCCAACAACCAGAAAACCACTGTACCTCCGTCATAGGGAGACCCATTCATGCTGATAGGCGTTCCCGCCGAATCCCGGCCGGGCGAAACCCGGGTCGCCGCCACGCCGGAGACCGTCAAGAAGCTCACCGCCAAGGGATTGCACCAGGTGCTGGTGCAATCCGGGGCCGGGACCGGCTCCAGCATCCCCGACGCAGAGTTCGCCGCCGCCGGCGCGAAGATCGTGGCCGGCGCGGCGGAGGTTTACGGGCAGGCGGAGATTCTGCTCAAGGTGCGCGGCCCCGAGGCGTCTGAGCTCGGCCAGTTGCGCTCCGGCGCCGTGCTCATCGGGCTGCTGGACCCCTTCAACGCCGCGGGCATCGAGGCGCTGGCGAAACAGGGCGTCACGGCCTTCGCCATGGAATCCCTGCCCCGCACCACCCGCGCCCAGAGCATGGACGTGCTGTCGTCCCAGGCCAACATCGCCGGCTACAAGGCGGTGGTGATCGCGGCCAACGAGTACGGCCGCTTCATGCCCATGCTGATGACGGCGGCGGGCACGGTCAAGGC
>DASTHR010000301.1:0-2319 GCA_035718105.1 Burkholderiales bacterium | reverse complement strand
CCGGCCACTGCAGGCGCGATCGCGGCGCGCCCGGCCTTCGTGGTGCCGGCGCCGCGCGCCGCCGCCTCCGGCGGGGGCGCCTCCTCCCTCAACGCGCCCATGCCCGGCGTGATCCTGGAGATCGCGGTCAAGCCCGGGGATACCGTGGACCGCGGCCAGCAGGTGGCGGTGCTGGAGGCGATGAAGATGAACAACAGCATCCGCTCGCCCCGGGCCGGCACCATCGCCGAGGTCTGCGTCGGCGCGGGCCAGGCGGTGGGCCACGGCGACGCCATCCTGCGCTTCAGGGAGGGCTGAGGCATGGCGGGCGGCGAGACGCTGCACCTCCTGCTCGCGGGCGTGGCCAACGTCACGCCCCAGTCGCTGATCATGATCGGTGTCGCCGGCGTGCTGTTCTACCTCGGCATCGCGAAGGATTACGAGCCCCTGCTGCTGCTCCCCATCGGCGCCGGCTGCCTGCTCGCCAACCTGCCGCTGTCGCCGCTGATCGCCGAGGACGGGATGCTGGGCGTGCTCTACGCCATGGGCATCCGCAACGAGCTGTTCCCCCTGCTCATCTTCATCGGCATCGGCGCCCTTACCGACTTCGGGCCGCTGCTGGAGAACCCGCGGATGGTGCTGCTGGGCGCCGCCGGCCAGTTCGGCATCTTCCTCACCCTGCTGGTGGCGCTGCTGATGGGCTTCGACCGCCCCGAGGCCGCCTCCATCGGCATCATCGGCGCCATTGACGGCCCCACCTCCATCTACGTGAGCGGCATCCTGGCGCCCCACCTGCTGGGGCCCATCACGGTCGCCGCCTACAGCTACATGGCGCTGGTGCCCATCATCATGCCGCCCATCATGCGCGCCCTCACCACCGAGCAGGAGCGGCGCATCCGCATGCCCTACACCGAGCGCCGGATCAGCCGCCGCACCCGGATCCTGTTCCCCATCATCGTCACCGTGGTGGTGGGGACCCTGGTGCCCTTCGCGACGCCACTGATCGGCATGCTGATGCTGGGCAACCTGATGAAGGAATCGGGGGTGGTGGAGCGCCTGACCAGGGCCTCGTCCCAGGAGATCGCCAACGTGGTGACCCTGTTCCTCGGTCTCGCCATCGGCTCCACCATGGTGGGCGAGGACTTCCTGCGGCCCAGCACCCTGGCGATCCTGGTGCTGGGCATGCTCGCCTTCGGGGTGGACACCGCCGCCGGGCTGCTGTTCGGCAAGTTCCTCAACCTGCTCTCGGGCGGGCGCTTCAATCCCCTGATCGGGGCGGCGGGCATCAGCGCCTTCCCCATGGCCGCGCGGGTCGTGCAGCGGGTGGCGCAGGAGGCCGACTTCGAGAACTTCGTGCTGATGCACGCCATGGGCGCCAACGCCGCCGGGCAGGTGGCCAGCGTGGTGGCGGGCGGCGTGCTGCTCGCCCTGATGGGGGCGGGGGGGCAATAGCCCGGCCTCCCCCGACACCGGCGGCCCGCCGCTTCAGCCGTGCAACAGCGCGAGCCGGGCGATGTGTTCCAGGTGACGTTCGATGGCCGCTGCGAGCTCGCCCGGCGGACCGTTCCACGCGTCGCGCAGCTCCAACGCGAGCCGCTCCCGGGAGCGGGTCCCGTCGAGCAGCGGGAGCAGGCGTGCCGCGAAGGCGTCGTCCAGCGCCACCGTTTCACGCCACAAGTTGGTCACCTCCGCGCCCTGGACCAGCTGCCGGCGCGCCAGCAGACTTGCCCGGGGTGAGGGGCCGGGGCGGGACGCCAGCTCCGGAGGCTCCGCGGCCGCGTTGACCACCCCCAGCCCCAGCGCTTCCACAAGCACGCCCCTGGCGAAGCGCAGGCGCTCGGCGGCCGTCTCGGCCGGCTTGAAATGCGCGCCGGCAAGGGCCAGGACCTCCTCCATTCCCAGCGTTCCGGGCCAGGCTCCGACCAGCGCATCCATGATCCCGGAGACCCTGCGGTCCCGGGTCCTGAGGGTGGCCCCGCTGCGCTGGGCGTAGCGCACCTCCCCGCCTTCCGCTTCGCTGCGCGCCGCGAAGCACGACAACCGCAGGACGTCGAGGGCGCGCGGGTCTTCTTTGGCCGCGGCAAGCGTGTCACGCCCCACCACCAGCGAGCGCCGGAAGCGCCGGCAGAGAAAAAAATCCCGGTACTGCTCCCGGGTAATCCGGTCCAGGGAACGCAGCATCTCCAGTATCTCCGCCGGCAGCGCGCGGCTGCCGAACGCGTCGGACCCGGCGTCCGCCAGCCAGGCCAGGCCATGGCGGGTCGCGTGGGCGACGAATTCGTGGAACCACACCGGCGCGTTGATCGCGGCAAGATCATCGTGGAACAGGGGCCCGTCGTG
>DASTHR010000300.1:0-3233 GCA_035718105.1 Burkholderiales bacterium | reverse complement strand
CGCCTTCAGCATCAGCTTTTCGCTGCCGGCGTAGTGCTCGCAGGCCGGAATCGCCGGGAACGGCTTTTCGCCGGGGAACAGGATTTCTCCGGGGTGGGCGGGGCGCGTCACGGAATGGGCTTCCTCGGTTTGCGGCTGGGGGCAGATAACAGGGCGCTATGTTAGCCAAACGCCGCGGCGCAGGGAAACCCCGGTCCTCGTCCCTCGCGGTCGGATACAGGCGTCCCGCTTGCCGTGTTGGCTGAGGCGGCGCCGGGCACGAGGCTGCGAATTTGGGACGGCTTGTGCCACAATCGCCGGCATCCCGAATCCGGAGCCGTGATGAGCGCAGAGTCAGCCCCCGGGGCGCAGCCCCGCACCGTGGCGGTGGTGATCCCCTGTTACCGCGTGGGTGCGGCCATCGGTGGCGTGCTGGCGGGCATCGGCCCGGAGGTGCAGCGCATCTATTGCGTGGACGATGCCTGTCCGGAAGGAAGCGGGAGGCAGATCGAAGCCGCCTGCGCGGACCCGCGGCTGCGGGTGCTGTTCAACGAGCGCAACCTGGGGGTGGGGGGCGCCACCATGGCCGGCTATGCGCAGGCGCTGGCGGACGGCGCCGAGGTGGTGGTGAAGCTGGACGGCGACGGGCAGATGGACCCGGCGCTGATCCCCAAGTTCGTGGCGCCCATCCTCGCGGGGCGGGCCGACTACACCAAGGGCAACCGCTTCTTCGACCTCTCCTTCCTGCGGCCGATGCCCCGGGCGCGGCTGTTCGGCAACGCGGGCCTGTCGCTGCTCACCAAGCTCTCCACCGGCTACTGGCAGCTGGTGGATCCCGCCAACGGCTACACGGCGATCCACGCCCGGGTGTTGGCGATGCTGCCCCTGGAGCGGGTGAGCCGGGGCTATTTCTTCGAGTCGGACCTGCTGTTCCGGCTCAATACCCTGGGCGCGGTGGTGGAGGAGGTGCCCATGGCGGCGGTGTACGGGGCCGAGCGCAGCAACCTGAGCATCCGCCGCGTGTGGTGGGAGTTCCTGGCGAAGAACTGCCGCAATTTCGTGAAGCGGATTTTCTACAATTACTTCCTGCGCGGCTTCAGCATCGCCTCGGTGGAACTCGTGCTCGGCCTGCTGCTCACGCTGTTCAGCCTGGTGTTCGGCGCCGAGCGCTGGGCGCATTCCATCGTGAGCGGGGTGCCGGTCACCGCCGGCACGGCGATGCTGGCGGGCCTGCCGCTGATCCTGGGGATGCAGCTCCTGCTGTCCTTCCTGGCCTACGACACCCGTTCGGTGCCCACGGCGGCGCTGCACCGGCGGCTCTGACTACCTCCCGAGTTTCTCGATCTCGGCCCGCGCCTTGCGGCTGAAATAGCCTTCGGGCTGCAGCCGCAGGTACTGCTCCCAGTGCCAGCGCGCCTGGGCGGGGTCGCCCCGCTCGCGGTAGACCAGCGCGATGCCGTAGTGGGAGAGGGCTGCGTCCGGGTCCAGCTCCAGGGCGCGACGGTGCTCTTCAAAGGCGCGGTCCAGGTCGCCGGCGTCGAAATAGACATAGCCGAGGTTGCTGTGGGGTGCCGGGTTCCAGGGATTGGCGGCGACCGACTTCCGGAGTTCCTCGATCGCCAGCGGGTAGTTTCGCTCCAGGTAGGCCCGGGTGCCGGCCTGGAAGTGCTTCTCGCCCTGGCCGGAACGGCTGGACTCCTCGGCGGCCCGACGCGCCTTCGCGGCATCGCCGGCGCGGCCGTCGCGCTCGTAGAGCACGGCCAGGGGGGGATAGACCGCGACCAGCGACGGATTGAGGGCCAGGGCCCGCTCGTAGTGGCGGATCGCCGGGGCGTTTTCGCCCTGCGCGGCATGGACCTGGGCGAGGCGCTGGTGCACGGAGGCATCCTCGTGCATCGCCAGGGCCTGCCGGTAGCGCCGAACCGCCTCCGCCGGATTGCCGAGCTGCTGCTGCGCGAAGCCGATGCCCACGTGGGCGTCGAACACATCGCTGTCCCGGGGCGAGGGGTGGGAGAGCACCGCGCCGAAGGCGGCGATGGCTTCGCGGTGGCGCCGCAGCCCGTTGAGCATGATGCCCTTCAGGGCATGGGCCATGGAGGAGCCGGTCTCGGCGATGGCGCGCGCCAGTTCCGCAGACAGGCCGGCGGCGTAGGCGGGATCGCCCAGGCGGCCGAGTTGCACGCCCCGGGACGGCACGAGATGGCGGTACTGGTCGCGGGCGAGGACCGCATCATGGGGGCCGCCGCGGCGCAGGTAGACGAGGCAGGTGTCATCCCAGTACGCGAGCCCCCAGTCCGGGTGGTTGAGCACCAGGTCGGCGCTGCCGGCGTCGCGCACCAGCGGATCACCGGCGGCGGCGTGGCTCATGACCGCGCTCTCGAAGGGATGGCGGGCGCGGATCTGATCCAGGAGCGCGGGCCTGGTGGGGGCGGCGGTGGCGCGCTCGATCAGGGCCTCGTCCGTGAAACCTCGCCCGTCGAGGAAGGGCACACGGCGCGGGAAGTCGCGCCAAGTGATGTAGCCCCCGAAGTGGAAGCGGTTCAGCACCAGGCCGGTGATGTCATGGCGGTCCAGGTAGGCCATGCAGCCTTCGGGCGCGTACGGCCGCAGGCTCACCCCGGTTCCGAAGCGCAGCTCGGGCATGGGCGTGAAAGGCGGGAGGTGCCGGATCTGGAGCACGGTGAACGCCGCGGCCATCAACGCCGCGCCGCCCAGGGCTGGGACGCCTTCCATGTGTCGCCGCAGGCGGGGATGGTCGGCCGCGATGGCGGCGAGGTTTTTCGCCAGCAGCGCTGCGCTCAGCGCGGTGAACCAGGCGAAGCGGTAGGCGACGAAGGGCAGCGCCAGCAGGGGTACTGCCAGCATCAGGTCGAACAGGGTCACCCGGCGCCGGTTCGCGAGGAACGACAGCACCACGGCGGCGGTGAAGACATAGAGCAGCTTGTAGTTCTCCCAGGTGGGGGGGCGCAGTTCCGCGACCTCCTGTTTCCACCAGTCGGAGGCCAGGGCCTGGATGCTGTGCAGGTACTGTCCGGTGAAGTAGGGGCTGGCGAGGGAGGCGGCGACGCTGGCGGCCGCCACAAGCGCCACGGTCCGGATCTGCGCCGCGGTGGGACCCGGCGCCAGCGTCAGGTAGCGGCCCAGCGCCGCGGCAGCACCGGTGGACTCCAGCGCCCGCTGGGCGAGGCCGGCGGCGAGGAAGGCGCCAAAGGGCAGCAGCATGAGCGGGATGCTGGTGTGGGAGTTGGCCCACA
>DASTHR010000299.1:0-4539 GCA_035718105.1 Burkholderiales bacterium | reverse complement strand
GCCATCGCCATCGGCACCTCCCACGGCGCCTACAAGTTCACCCGCAAGCCCACCGGCGACATCCTCGCCATCGAGCGCATCAAGGAGATCCACAAGCGCATCCCCAACACCCACCTGGTGATGCACGGCTCCAGCTCGGTGCCCCAGGAGTGGCTGGAGGTCATCCGCCAGTACGGCGGCGAGATGAAGGAGACCTACGGCGTGCCGGTGGAGGAGATCCAGGAGGGCATCAAGAACGGCGTGCGCAAGGTCAACATCGACACCGACATCCGGCTGGCCATGACCGGCGCCATCCGCCGCCACCTGGCCAAGAACAAGAGCGAATTCGACCCGCGCAAGTTCCTGAAGGACGCCACCGCGGCGGCCAAGGACATCTGCAAGGCCCGCTTCGAGGCCTTCGGCTGCGCCGGGCAGGCCGCCAAGATCAAGCCCGTCGCCCTGGACAAGATGGCCGAGCGCTACCTCAAGGGCGAGCTCAAGGCCGTGGTGAAGTGAGGAGCGCCCGATGAGCCAGCCCGACTGCCCGCAGAAGGCCCCCTACGGCCTCGACCTAAAGCCCGGCGACTACTGGTGGTGCGCCTGCGGCAAATCGAAGAACCAGCCCTTCTGCGACGGCTCCCACAAGGGAACCGAGTTCACGCCCCTGAAGTTCACGGTGGCGGCGGAGGAGAAGAAGTGGCTGTGCGGCTGCAAGCGCACCGCGACGGCGCCGTTCTGCGACGGGACCCACAAGAAGCTCTGAAGCCAAGACATCCCGGAAAAGGAAAGGGCGGCCTCTGGCCGCCCTTTTTTTTGCCATCAACCCCGCTCAACTATCTCTTGAGCACGCGGAACAGTATCAACAGCAGGATCGCCCCGCCGACCGCCAGCAGCAGACTCGCCAGGTTGAGACCCGTAACGGTCCCGAGCCCCAGGTGGGACCCGATGTACCCGCCCAGGAAACCGCCGGCGACCCCGATCAGAATGGTGACGAAGAACCCGCCGGGATCCTTTCCCGGCAGCATGAATTTCGCCACTACGCCTGCAATCAATCCCATGAGTATCCACGAAAAAACTCCCATTACCGCCCTCCTTGGGTGCGTTTGCGCTCGGGCGATCCGGCGTTCCGTTACAGGAACACCCGATCGTTCATATCCGCCTCTTTCAGTCTAGCCTGCGCGGCGGCGAGCCGCGCGATGGGCACCCTCGGCCCGGAGCAGGAGACGTAATCGAGCCCGATGTAATGGCAGAAGCGGATGGAGTCCGGGTGCCCGCCGTGCTCGCCGCAGATGCCCACCTTGAGCCCGGGGCGCGCTTCCCGGCCCCACTGCACCGCGAGCTGCATCAGGCGCCCGACGCCCTTCACGTCCAGCACCTCGAAGGGGTTGTCGCGCAGGATGCCGGTGTCGTTGTACATGGGCAGGAACTTGTTCTCCGCGTCCTCCCGGGAGAAGGAGAAGGTGGCCTGGGTGAGGTCGTTGGTGCCGAAGGAGAAGAACTCCGCCACTTCGGCCAGCCGCGCCGCCCGCATGCAGGCGCGCACCACCTCCACCATGCTGCCGAACTTGAAGTCCAGCCTCACCCCGAAACGGCCCTCCACGTCCTGGCGCGCCGTCGCCACCAGCGCCTCCACTCGCCTCAGCTCCTCCACGGTGCACACCTGGGGCACCATGATCTCCGGGTGGACCGGTATTCCCTCCTTCACGCACTCCGCCGCCGCCTCCAGGATCGCCTGCACCTGCATGGCGTAGATCTCGGGGTAGGTGATGCCCAGGCGCACCCCCCGATGGCCCAGCATCGGGTTCACCTCCGAGAGCACGTGCACCTTCTTCAGCATCGCCTCCTTGCGCGCCAGCAGGTCGTCGTCGCGGTGGGAACTACGGTAATTGGCGAGCGCCGCCTGCAGCTTGTCCAGGCCGCCGATGTATTCCTTGTGCAGGTCCGGGTCCAGCAGCTTCAGGGTCTCGGGCAGCTCCTCCATGCTGCGCACCGCGCGCCGCAGGTGGCGCAGGTGGCTGATCTCGAACTCGAGCTGCGCCGCCGTGGGCAGGAACTCGTGGATCGGCGGGTCCAGCAGCCGCACCGTCACGGGCAGCCCCTGCATGGCGCGGAAGATGCCCTTGAAGTCCGTGCGCTGGATCGGCAGCAGGCGGTCAAGGGCGGCGCGGCGCTCGGCCGGGCTCTCCGCCAGGATCATCTCCTGCACGATGGGCAGGCGGTCCGGGTCGTTGAACATGCGCTCGGTGCGGCACAGGCCGATGCCCTGTGCGCCGTAGCGCCGTGACCGCTCGGCGTCCCGCGGGGTGTCGGCGTTGGCGAACACCCTGAGCCGCGCCGCCTCGTCGGCCCAGCCCAGCAGCACCCCCAGCTCCTCGAAGAACTCCGCCTCCACTGTGGGGATCTGGCCCGGGTAAACCCGGCCCGTGGAGCCGTCGATGGTGATCACGTCGCCCTCGTACAGGGTCTTGCCGCCGACCCGGGCGCGGCGCTCGCGGGTGTCGATCTGGATCGCGTCGCAGCCGGAAACGCAGGGCTTGCCCATGCCGCGCGCCACCACCGCCGCGTGGGAGGTTTTGCCGCCGCGGGAGGTGAGGATGCCCTGGGCGGCGAAGAAGCCATGGATGTCCTCGGGCTTGGTCTCCTCCCGCACCAGGATCACCTTCTCGCCCAGCTTGCCGCGCAGTTCCGCGGTGTCGGCATCGAACACGATCTTGCCCGAGGCCGCGCCCGGCGAGGCCGGCAGGCCCTGCGCCAGGGACTCCACCTTGTAGGCCGGGTTGAGGGTGGGCACCATGAGCTGCTCGAGGAGCTGCGGGTTGATGCGCGTTAGCGCCTGTTCCCGGCTGATCACGCCCTCGCGGTGCATCTCCACCGAACTGATGACCATGGCGCGGGCGTTCATCTTGCCGTTGCGGGTCTGCAGGCTGTAGAGCCGGCCGCGCTCGATGGTGAACTCGAAATCCTGCACCTCCTTGTAGTGCGATTCGAGCCGGTTGCGCAGGTCAACCAGCTGCCGGTACAGGTCGGGCATCTCCTGCTCCATGGCGGCGATGGGCTTCGGCGTGCGGATGCCTGCCACCACGTCCTCGCCCTGGGCATTCACCAGGTACTCGCCGTAGATGACGTTCTCGCCGGTGCCGGGGTTGCGGGTGAAGCCGACGCCGGTGGCGGAATCCTCGCCCATGTTGCCGAACACCATGGTGCAGATGTTCACCGCGGTGCCGTTGGCCATCTCCTTCGTGATCTTGAACTGGCGGCGGTAATCCACCGCGCGCTTGCCCATCCAGGAGCGGAACACCGCGCCGATGGCGATCTCCAGCTGCTGCCAGGGATCATCGGGGAAGGGCTTGCCGGTGTGCTGGGCGACGATCCCGGCGAACTCCTCGGCGAGCGCCCGCAGATGCTCGGCGCTGAGTTCCACGTCCTGCTCGACGCCGTGGCGGCGCTTGGCGGCGGCCATGGCCTCGTCGAATCGCTCGTCGGGCACCCCCAGAGCGATCTTGCCGTAGAGCTGGATGAAGCGGCGGTGGGCGTCGTGCCCGAAGCGCGGGTTGCCGGTGAGCTTGATCAGCCCCTGCAGGGTATCCCGGTTCAGGCCCAGGTTCAGGATGGTGTCCATCATCCCGGGCATGGACATGGCGGAGCCGGAGCGCACCGAGACCAGCAGGGGGTTGTCCGCCCGCCCGAAGCCCTTGCCGGTTTTCTGCTCCAGCGCCCGCATCTGCGAGCGCACCTCGTCCATCAGGCCGTCCGGCAGGCGGTTGTGCTCCAGGTACGCGAGGCAGGCCTCGGTGCTGATGACGAAGCCGGGCGGCACGTTGAGCCCGATCTGGGTCATCTCACAGAGGTTGGCCCCCTTGCCCCCCAGCAGCATCTTGTTCCGGCCGTCGCCCTCCTCGAAGGAAAAGGCATACTTTTTCGCTGTCATATTCTTGTCTCCTCGGTTTCTGGAAAAACCCTAAGGCTAACGATGTCGGCAGCGCGCATCAAGGCGTGCCGCGGCGCGGCCTGCCCCCGCTCAGGGCCGGCAGTAGCGCGACAGCTCGTCCGGCGACACCTGACTCTCCCACAGGAGCTTTCCCTCCCGCAGCCGCGGCGTCAGGCGCAGGTACACGCCGCTGGCGCTGCGCACGTCGATCAGCCCGTCCTCGGACACCGTGAGGGCATAGTCCTGCTGCCGATGCTGCAGCCGGGCGGTGCGGGGGATACCGCGCCCGGAACCCTCGGTGGTACGCCGTTCCAGGGCATTCGCCGCGACGCGCAACCGCGCCTCCCCGGAGAAGGCGCACATCTGGATCGTGTCGTATTGCGCCGGAGTCAGGCGCTCGTGGAACAGCCCGGTCATGATGCCGATGGCCAGCCCTGCCGTCACCGCGACGATGACCGCCAGCCGCCGGGGAGTCAGTCTGACAGGCGGACTCACCGCCGTCCCTCAGCTCCGGGCCGGCTTGGCGAGGTGCTTCGGCGTCTCCTTCAGCAGAAAGGCGCGGAAGGCGTCGGCCGGCTTGGACAGGCGCTTGCCTTCGCGGTGCACCGCGAACCACTGGCGCATGATGGGGA
>DASTHR010000298.1:0-5763 GCA_035718105.1 Burkholderiales bacterium | reverse complement strand
TTTGGAGAGAAACGCATCCACCGCGGCAGCGTCGAGGAAGTAATGGCAGATCTCCTCGCCCGCCCCTTCCAGCACCGGGACCTTCTCGCCGTAGCGCCGCTCCAGCTCCGGGTCGTCGTCCACCTCCACCACCCGCAGGTGGAAGCCCCGCGCCTGCTGCAGCGGACGCAGGGCCTCGATCATGTCATGGCAGAGGTGGCAGTAATCCCGGCTGTAGAGGACGAGTTCCGGGCCTTCGCTACTTGGCGCCATCGAGCTTGATGGTCATGAAGGAAGTGGAGTCGCCGCGCCGCACCAGCAACGCCACGGTGCGCCCCTTCTCGAACTTCGAAAGCAGCTGGCCGAGGTGCTCCACGCCCTTGACGTCATCGTTGTTCACCGCGAGGATCACGTCCCCCGGCCGCAGTCCGGCGCGGGCGCCCGATCCGGCCTGGACATCCTCCACCAGGACACCGCCTTCGAGCTTGAGCTCCTTCTTCTGCTCGGCGGTGAGATCGCTCGCCTGGACCCCGAGCCGGGTCGAGGCGACGCTGCTTTCGCCCTTCGGGCGCTTGCCTCCGCCCTTCTGCGCCACCTGCTCGTCGGCGGGCATCTCGCCCACCGTCACCTGCAGCTCCTTGGCCGCGCCCTTGCGCCAGACCTGCAGCGTCACCCTGGTGCCGGGCTTGGTGGCGCCCACGATCCGCGGCAGGTCCGCCGAGCTGTTCACGTTCTTGCCGTCGAACTTGATGATGACGTCGGACGGCTCGATGCCGGCCTTCTCGGCGGGACCGCCCTTTTCCACCGAATTGACCAGCGCCCCGACCGCCTTGGGCAGTCCGAAGGATTCCGCCAGTTCCTTGGTCACCTCCTGGATCACCACGCCGATGCGTCCGCGGCTCACCTTGCCGGTGGTGCGCAACTGGTTGACGATGTCCATCGCCACGTCGATGGGGATGGCGAACGATAGGCCCATGAAGCCGCCGGTGCGGCTGTAGATCTGGGAATTCACGCCCACCACCTCGCCCTTGAGATTGAACAGTGGCCCCCCGGAGTTCCCGGGGTTGATGGCGACGTCGGTCTGGATGAAGGGAACGTAGTTCTCCTGGGGCAGGGAGCGGCCCTTTGCGCTCACGATGCCGGCGGTGACGCTGTTCTCGAAGCCGAAGGGTGCCCCGATCGCCAGCACCCACTCGCCCACCTTGAGCTTGTTCGGATCGCCGAGGGAGACCTTGGGCAGGCCCGCGGCTTCGATCTTCAGCACCGCGACGTCGGTCTTCTTGTCGCTGCCCACCACCTTGGCCTTGAACTCGCGCTTGTCGGTGAGCTTCACCACCACCTCGTCGGCCTGGTCCACCACATGGGCGTTGGTGATCACGTAACCGTCGCCGCTGATGATGAAGCCCGATCCCAGCGACTTGGACTCGAACTCCCGGGGCGCCTGTCCGCCACCCGGCGGGGCAAACTTCTTGAAGAACTCGTAGAACGGGTCGTCCTCGGGCACGTTGGGAAGCTGGGGGACGGGGCCGTGACGCACCGTCTGCGTGCCGGAGATGTTCACCACCGCCGGCCCCTGCTTTTCCACCAGATCGGTGAAATCCGGAAGCCCGGCGGGGGCCGCCAATGCCGGCGCCGAAGCCGCGATTCCGATCCAGAGCGTGAACAGGAGGAGGAGATTTCTACGCATATCTGTTCCCTGAAGAAATAATAGTTGTCGTCGAGAAAGGACTCAGGCCCGGCGCAGGATGCGCGGCAGGGAGCGCGGGTCAAGGCGGGTCCTGGCGTCTATGCCCCGGCCGGTTGCCAGACCCGCCAGCAGCCCCGCCGCCGCGCCCGCCAGCGAATAAAGGTCGCGGCTGCCCGGAGCATCGCCGAGCGCCGCGCCGGCGGCGGCACCCGCCACCAGCAGCGCCAGGGGCAGGCCGTACACCGCGCCGGCGCTGCGGGCCAGCGCACCATCTTCCACTCCCAGCACCACCCGTTCACCGGGGCGCGCGCCCACGCCGTTCGCGACCCGGAAACGGCGCGGGGCCGAGCAGAACAGTTTGCCGAGGCTGGCGCCGGCGCAGCCCCCGGTGCTGTCGCAGCGTCCGCAGCCGGCGCCGGGCTCGGATTGCACCAGGGCGTAATCGCCCTCGGCCAGGATCACCACGGCCGGGGTCTCGGTCACTGCCGGGCAGCCCTCGCGGTCACGGAGTTGGCGATCTGGACCACCGTGGCCGGCGGGGCCTCCCCCAGCACGGTAACCAGATGGTCTCCCACCGGACGGGTGACCACGTTGATGGCGCCCTGGCTGGACAGCCCGCGCACGACCTTGTCGCCGCGGGGCATCGGCTCAATGAACACCGAGATCGCCACCAGGCCGTCGGAAATCACGATGTGGGTCACCGGGGCGCCCTTGCCCGGGAGGTCGCGCTTCATCTCCATGACCTTCTTGAACCCGGACGGCTGGTTTCCGATGGACCAACCGCTGTCGCCCTCCACCGGGTGGCTGGGGCGCTCCTCGCGCCATTCCCCGCCCGCCGCGGCCGCCTTGGGCTTGAGCATGTCACGGTCGATGGGGGCGCCGATGGACAGTTGAGTGAACTTGAACTGCTCCACCGGCTGGCCCTTATCGTTGACCATGACCGCCTTCACCAGCAGTCCCGTCGCCGCGTCCGCCCACAGACGGTGGCCGTAGCGCAGGCCGTCCCTGGGCTCCAGAACCAGCACCTGACAGTCCAGGCCCGCCACCCGCTCCTGCCCGCCGAGCCGCACCGTGTAATTCTCGGCCACGGAACTCAGCTGCTGCGGCAGCAGCGACGGAAACGCCTTCCCGGGACGACGCTTCTCGATCTTCACCGTCCGGCTCTCCGACAGGTAGCACTTCACCTCGTCGTTGTTTCGGATCACCTCCCGCGGCGGACCGTCGAGGCTCTCGAGCCTCTCCATTTCGTTGCCCCCGGGATCCACGAAGTGCACGATGCGGGAGGTTTCGGCCCGCCCGCCGTGCTCGTAGATGAAGGTTCCCGAATAGTTGAGCGTGCGGGCCGCGGTGGCGATGCGCTGAAGCCAGCCCATCGCATCACCGGCCTGCGGCTCCGCGGCCGGCGCGGCAACCGGCGCAATGGCGAGGGCGGCCGCGAGCAGCCAAGTCCTCATCGGCCGCCGGCCTCCGCCGTCATGGACACCGTGCGCACGTACGGCACGACGCCGTGGACGACGGAGCTGGGCGAGTATTCCTGGTGAGCCAGCAGGTAATCGTTGACCCGGTTCGGCATCGGCACGCTGGCGGGACGGGCCTGGGCGGCGGGGTCCTGGACGAGGGCCAGCTGCGGCGCCGGAGCCTCGGTCACGCCCTGGATTCCGATCCAGGCCACCACCGCGACCGCCGCAACCGACGCGGCCGCGGACAGCGCGTAGCGCATGTACTTCTCGCGCGCAGGCCGCGCCCGGGGCGCCAGGACGGTGGGCTCGGCGGCCAGCCGCCCGGACACCTGGGCCGTCAATCCGGGCGAGTAGAACGCCTGCTGCCGGATGGTGTCCCCGATCAGATGGTAGAGGGACCAGTCCCGCTCCAGTTCCTGGTTCGCCTTGACCCTGGAAATGATGTCTTCAGCCTCGGCGGCGTCCAGTTCGCCATCCATCAGTTCCGAGATTTCCCGGGTCATTTCACCACCTCTTGTCCTTGCTGGTCCCCAGCAGCGGCCGCAGGCGCTCGGCAATGGCCTCGCGCGCCCGGAATATCCTCGAACGCACCGTACCGATGGGGCAATTCATGATGTTCGCAATGTCCTCGTAGCTCATGCCCTCGATCTCCCGCAGGGTGATCGCGGTCCTCAATTCCTCTGGCAGTTGCGCGAGGGTTTCGTTCACCGTCTCCGCGATCTGCCGGCTCATCATCTCGTTTTCCGGCGTGTTGACGTCCCTGAGATGTTCGGCGTCCTCAAAAGTTTCCGCTTCCTCGCTGTCGAATTCGGTCGACGTGGGCGCGCGCCGCCCCATTGCCACCAGATAGTTCTTGGCGGTGTTGATGCCGATCCGGTACAGCCAGGTGTAAAACGCGCTGTCGCCCCGGAACGAGGGAAGCGCCCGGTAGGCCTTGATGAAGGCCTCCTGGGACACGTCCTCGATCTCCGCCGGGTCGCGTATGAAGCGCGACAACAGGCGCGCGAGCTTGCGCTGGTACTTGGATACCAGCATCTCGAAGGCACGCTTGTCGCCTCGTTGCGCACGCTCGACCAGCGCCTGGTCGATTTCGCGATCGCCCATGCTTCCCTTCCCTGGATTCTTGTAATTGGGTCTTCTTGCCGCGCTGCGGCGCGGTAATTGTACCCCGAGGGCGATCCTCGCACCGGAACCCGCCGGCACCGTTGTCGAAAAGACCGCCCAAATCGTGGTAAGTTCACGAACGGGCAAGGTTAATTCCGTCCGCCCGGCATGATATCTTTAACCCGTAAGTTTACTCTGGATTAGCCGCGTGGAGCGTTTTGACACCGTGATCGTCGGCAGCGGCCTGGCCGGCCTGACCGTGGCGCTGCACCTTGCCGCCCACCAGCGCGTGGCCCTGGTGACCAAGCGCTCGGTCATGGACGGCGCCAGCGCCTGGGCCCAGGGCGGCATCGCCGCCGTGCTTTCCGCGGAGGACTCGCCCGAGTCCCACATCCGGGACACCCTGGTGGCGGGCGCCGGACTTTGCAACGAGCAGGTCACCCGCTTCGTGGTAGGGCATGGGCGCGAGGCCATCGAGTGGCTGATCGCCCAGGGGGTGCCCTTCACGCGCGATTCAGGCGCGGCGCTGGGCTTCCATCTCACCCGGGAGGGCGGGCACAGCGTCCGGCGCGTCATTCATGCCGCGGACGCCACCGGGCACGCCGTTCAGAGCACTCTTACGGAAAAGGCCGCCGCCCACCCCAACATCACGGTCCTGGAGCACCACATCGCGGTGGACCTGATCACCGGCGCCAAGCTGGGCCGAAGCGACAATCGTTGCCACGGACTGTACGCCCTGGACGCCAAGGCCGGTCAGGTCAAGACCATAAAAGCGGGCAACGTGGTGCTGGCGAGCGGCGGCGCCGGCAAGGTTTACCTCTACACGACGAACCCGGACACCTCCACGGGCGACGGCATCGCCATGGGCTGGCGCGCCGGCTGCCGGGTGGCGAACATGGAGTTCATCCAGTTCCACCCCACCTGCCTCTACCACCCGGCCGCCAAGTCGTTCCTGATCAGCGAGGCCCTGCGCGGCGAGGGCGCCATCCTGCGCCGACCCGACGGCGAACCTTTCATGAAGCGCTACCACGCGGACGCCGAGCTCGCGCCACGCGACATCGTCGCCCGCGCCATCGACAACGAGATGAAGGTGCACGGCTATGAGCACGTGTACCTCGACATCACGCACCGCGGCGCCGACTTCGTGCGCCAGCGCTTTCCCTCGATCCACGAGAAGTGCCTCACGTTCGGTATCGACATCACCGCGCAGCCGATTCCCGTCGTCCCCGCCGCCCATTACTGCTGCGGGGGCGCCGTGACGGATAGCACCGGGGCCACGGCGGTCCGCCGCCTCTTTGCAGCGGGCGAGGTCGCCATGACCGGCCTGCACGGCGCCAACCGCCTGGCGTCGAATTCGTTGCTCGAGGCGACCGTGTTCGGCCATCGCAGCGCCATTGCCGCCTGTCGGCTTCTCGCCGAAGCGCCGCGGGGGATCCCCGATCTGCCGGCCTGGAATCCAGGCCGCGCCGTCGATAGCGACGAGTCCGTCGTGGTAACACAGAACTGGGACGAAATCCGCCGCCTGATGTGGAA
>DASTHR010000297.1:0-2461 GCA_035718105.1 Burkholderiales bacterium | reverse complement strand
CGGGCGCCGTGCTGGCAAGGCCACCGAAGGGCGGCGCCTGCCGCTGCATCTCGCCAAGGTCCGACTTGCGGGTCACCGGAAGCTGCGCCAGCGCCGCGCGGGCGCTGATCTCGCCCGGGTCCACCTCCGCCAGCAGCGTCGCGAAATACGGTGCCACCCGCTTGGCGTGGGCGATCTGCTTCGGCAGGGCGCCGGCGAGCCAGCGCTCGCGCTCATCGGCAGAACGAGTTTCGAGGGAGTCGAAAAAGTCCATTTCGGAAGCGCTCACCGCATAGGACGCTGAGGACGCGGAGGAAGGCAAAGAACAAACAGAGAACTCTGCGAACCTCTGCGCCCTCTGCGTCCTCCGCGGTAGGAGGTCTTTTCTACGCCAACCAACGCTTTCTGCGGCGATAGTGCTTCACATCCCGGAAGCTCCGCCGCCCGCTGGTGGACAGCCCGAGGTAGAACTCCTTCACGTCCTCGTTGGTGGCCAGTTCCTTCGCCGCGCCGTCCATCACCACCCGGCCGTTCTCCAGGATGTAGCCGTAGTCGGCGAAGCGAAGCGCCACCATGGTGTTCTGCTCCGCCAGCAGGAAGCTCACCTTCTCCTTCTGGTTGAGGTCGCGCACGATCTCGAAAATCTCCTCCACCACCTGGGGCGCGAGCCCCATGGAGGGCTCGTCCAGCAGGATCATCTTGGGCCGCGCCATCAGCGCCCGGCCCACGGCGGTCATCTGCTGCTCGCCGCCGGAGGTGTAGCCGGACTGGCTGGTGCGACGCTGCTTGAGTCGCGGAAAGTAGGTGTACACCATTTCCAGGTCGCGTTTGATCTCGGCGCGGGAGGCGCGGCGGGTGTAGGCGCCGGTGAGCAGGTTCTCCTCAACGGTGAGATGTGCGAAGCAGTGGCGGCCCTCCATGACCTGCACCACGCCGCGCTTCACCAGGTCGGAGGGGGTGAGCCGGTCCACCTGGCGGCCCTCGAACTCGATGCTGCCCTTGGTGACTTCGCCGCGCTCGGCGCGCAGCAGGTTGGATACCGCCTTCAGGGTGGTGGTCTTGCCGGCGCCGTTGGCGCCGAGGAGCGCCACGATCATGCCCGCCGGCACCGAGAGCGAAACGCCCTTCAGCACCAGGATGACGTGATCGTAGATCACCTCGATGTTGTTCACCGACAGCAGCGCCGGCTGCTGCGCCTGCGCTTGCGCCGTGTGTGGCTCGCTCATGAAATGGTCGCCGGGTAAGGGGGCCGGGCGGCAAACGCCGCGCGGCCCGGACTGGGTCAACCCTTCTTGCCCTTCCTGGCCTCCTCGGCCGCTTCCTTGGCGCAATCCCGCGGAGTGATGTTCTTCTCCTTGGCGTACTGGGCCGCCGATTTTTCGATCTCGGGGCGCACGATGGACTGGTCGGACTGGATCCAGTCGCTGATCACCATCCAGCGCTCGCCGTTCCACTGCTGGAACTTCACCGCCCCGCCGCCCTCATGGTCGAGGCAGGAAAGCTTCAGCGGCTGCAGCAACCCGAATGCGCCCAGCGCCTTGATCTGCTTCTCGTCGATCTTGAGGTTCTCGATGCCCCAGCGCACTTCCTCGCCGGTGAGCGGCCGCTTGCCGAACTTCTCCTGGGCGGTGCGGATCGCCTCGGCGGTGAGGATGCCCTGGATCACGCCCCGGTTGTAGTAGATCTGGCCGATGCGCTTGGGATCATCCATGGCGCCCTTCTTGCCGCCGGCGTAGACATGCTTGAGGATGTCCTGGATCACCGGGAAATCCTGGCCGCTGGGGTGGAAGCCCGCGGCGATGAAGCCCTTGGCCGCGTCGCCGGCGGGAATCACGTCCTCCTCCGCGCCGCTCCACCACACGCCGATCATCCTGTCGACCGGGAAGCCGGTCTTCTGGGCGGTCTTGAGCGCGGTCGGGTTCATCACCCCCCAGCCCCGCAGGATCACCCAGTCGGGCTTGATCTGGCGGATCTGCAGCCACTGGGACTGCTGCTCGTTGCCGGGGTGCGGCACCTCGATGTGCACCACCTCGAAGCCGTATTTCTTGGCCTGGAGATCGAGGATGGGGATGGTCTCCTTGCCGTAGGCCGAGCCGTGGTACAGGTTCACGATCTTCTTGCCCTTGAGCTTGTCCATCCCGCCTTCCTTCTGGCCGATGAACTTGATCTTGGCGGTGTTTTGGGACCAGTAGTTGGTGACGATGGGGAAGACGTAGGGGAACACCCGGCCGTCGGAAGCGTCAGTGCGGCCGTAGCCCATGGACATCACGGGTTTCTTGTCGGTGCCGGCGCGGTCCAGGATCGCGTAGGTGATGCCGGTGGAGAGCGGCGTGAACACGTTGCCGCCGGTGGGACCCTTGTTCTTCAGCCGCTCGTAGCACTCCACCCCGCGGTCATTCTTGTACTCGGTCTCGCACTCCTCCCAGGTCAGCTTGACGCCGCCGATGCCGCCGTCGCGCTTGTTGAGCATGTCCAGGTAGTC
>DASTHR010000296.1:0-4952 GCA_035718105.1 Burkholderiales bacterium | reverse complement strand
AGGATGACGCTCACCACCTCCACCAGCAGTTGGGTGAGCATCAGGTCGGGGGCCGACAGGTGCTCGAAGCCGAGACTGACCACCAGCCCGACGGCGCCCACCAGCACCAGCGCCACGTCGCGGCGGCGCCAGGCGACGGCGGTGCCGATGGCGCAGAGCGCGCCAACGCCCCAGATCGCGGTTTCCATGACCCCCGCCGGCGACAGCGCCGCCGATGCGGAACCGCTCCCGCCGCGCAGCATCGGCCAGGCGCCCGCGGCCAGGGCGGCGAGCACGAGCAGCAGCAGGTAGCGCTGCAGGCTGTCGTTGCGGGTACGGGCGGTGAGCCAGCGCGCGCCCCGGATCAGCCGCTCCAGCAGGAAGGCAAACGCCGCCCCGCCGCCCCAGGGCAGCTTGATGTGATCGTGCAGGTTGAACAGCCGCTGCAGCCAGTAGTAGAACGCGAGGCCGCCGCAGGTGGCGATCAGGCTCATGGCCAGGGGCCAATTGAAGCCATGCCACAGGGCGAGGTTGTACTCGGGCAGCGGACCGCCCAGCACCGCCCCCGCAGCCAGCGCCAGCAGCGGCCCCACCGTCCAGGCCGGGGCCATGCCCACCAGCAGGCAGATCAACACCAGCACCTCCACCGGCACCTTCATCCAGCGCGGCGGCTCGTGGGGCGTCCGTGGCAGGTCCCGCGGCTCGCCGTTAAAGAACACGTCGTGAACGAAGCGCGCCGAGTAGGCGATGCCGAACATCCCCGCCAGGGTGGCGGCCACCGGAGTCGCCAGCCCGATGAAGCCGTGGCCCGCGAGGTCCAGGGTCTCCGCGAAGAACATTTCCTTGGACAGGAAGCCGTTCAACAGCGGCACCCCGGCCATGGCCGCGGCGGCGGTCATGCCCAAGGTGGCGGTCCAGGGCATCAGCTTCCACAGGCCGTTGATGCGGCGCATGTCCCGGGTGCCGCACTCGTGGTCTATGATCCCCGCCGCCATGAACAGGGAGGCCTTGAAGGTGGCGTGGTTGAGGATGTGGAACACCCCCGCCACCGCCGCCAGCGGCGAGTTGAGGCCGAACAGCAGCGTGATCAGCCCCAGGTGGCTCACCGTGGAGTAGGCCAGCAGGCCCTTGAGGTCGTGCTGAAAAACCGCGATGTAAGCACCCACCAACAGGGTGGCCAGGCCGACGCTGCTGACCACGAAGAACCAGGGCTCCGTCCCCGCCAGCGCGGGATAGAGTCGCGCCAGCAGAAACACGCCGGCCTTCACCATGGTGGCCGAGTGCAGGTAGGCGGAGACCGGGGTCGGCGCCGCCATGGCGTGGGGCAGCCAGAAATGGAACGGCACCTGGGCCGACTTGGTGAAGGCCCCGCCCAGGATCAGCAGCAGCGCCGGAAGATAAAGCGGGTGGGACTGGATCCGCTCGCGGGCACCCAGCACCAGGTCCAGGCCGTAGCCGCCCGCGATATGCCCCAGCAGCAGCACGCCCCCCAGCAGCGCCAGCCCCCCGGCCCCGGTGACGGTGAGCGCCATGCGCGCGCCGCGGCGGGCTTCCGGCTCGTGCTTCCAGTAGCCAATGAGCAGGAAGGAGGCGAGGCTGGTGAGTTCCCAGAACACCACCATCAGGACCAGGTTGTCGGCCAGCACCAGGCCCAGCATGGCGCCCATGAACAGCAGCAGGAAGGCGAAGAAGCGGGCCGGGGGATCGTCCGGCGACAGGTACCAGGCCCCGTAGAGGATGACCAGGGCGCCGATGCCCAGGATCAGCAGCGCGAACATCCAGGCGAGCCCGTCCAGGCGCAGCCCGAAGCCCACGCCCAGCCAGTCGAGCCAGGGCCAGGAAAAGCGCGGAATGCCGCCCGCGAACACCCCGGGCTGAAACGCGAACAGCAGGGCCAGCGCCGCGAGCGCCACCAGGCCGGCGGTCCCGGCGCACAGCACCCGCGCGCGGTTGGGCAGGGCCGCCAGCAGCAGCGCGCCGGCGAAGGGAAGCGCCACCATCAGCGCCAGCGCGCCGGCGGGCGGTGTCACTTTCGCCGCTCCTCGAAGCGCCGCGATGCGATGCCAAGGCTGTTCAAGAAACGCCTCTCCGGTATGCGCCGCGCGGCGCGGTAATGGGATGCGCTGGAGCCGCCCGGCGCCGCCGAAGCGCTACGGCAGCAGCGCCCGGACCGCGGACTTCACCTCATCGTCCGACCAGTCCCGCTCCCCGACGAAGGAATAGCGGATGCGCCCCTGGGGATCGAGAACGAAGGTGGTGGGCAGGCCGCGCACCTCCCAGTCGTTCTGCGCCGCGCTGTCGCGGTCCAGGAGCACCGGGAACTTCACCGGCGATTCCTTCAGGAATTCCCGGACGCGGGCCTCGCCCTCCCCCACGTTCACCGCCAGCACCAGGAACGGCGCGCTCGCGAAATGCGCCCGCAGCCGCTCCAGGGAGGGCAATTCCTCGCGGCAGGGCTCGCACCAGGTGGCCCAGAAATTGACCACCACCACCTTGCCGCGGAACTCCGGCAGGCGCAGCGAGCGGCCCTCGATGTCCTTGAGCGCCAGCGGGGGCGTGGGCCCGCCGCCCCAGGTCTTGAGCGGCCGCTCCTCGGCGGCGGCCGGCCCCGCCAGGGCCGCGAACAGGACCGCGCAGGCGAGGACCCGCGCCAGCGCGCCGCTCAGACCAGTTCCTTCGCGGTGATCTGGTAACGGAAGTTGTCCGGGTCCAGGCTGTCGAGCCGGGCCTCGGCGGTTTCGCACTGGGGATACATGAAAAAGCCCACCTCGCCGCGATTCGCCCCCGGCAACAGCAGGTCGTGGGCGTAGTTGTAGGCGAGCCAGTTCATCTCCCAGGCGCCGAACAGCCGCCTGCGGGCCGCCACCACCATGGGATCGTCGGGCTGCTTGCCGCCGCCTTCCTCCAGGATCACCTTGCGCACGTCGGCGGGATCCACCGGCACCCAGCCGCGGCCCGTCGCGTAGAACTCCGCGCGGCAGTGCTGGGCCTTGGTGATGTTCTCGGTGTTCGCGCCCAGGCTCTTGTAACCCAGATCGGACTTCACCACCCGGATCCCGTAAACATCCCGCGCCGGCACCCCCGCCGCCCGCGCCAGGCCCACGAACAGGGCATTGAGATCGGCGCACTTGCCGCTGAGGTTGCCGCTCTCCAGCATGAAGCGGATGTCCCCGAGGCCGCAGCCCCGGGTCTTCGGGTCGCGGTGGGTGTTGTCCACGATCCACTCGTAGATGGCCCGGGCTTTCTCCACGTCGCTCCCGGCGCCCTTCACGATCTTGTCCGCGGTCTCCTTGACGATGCCGTCCGTGGGCAGCAGCTTCGTCGGCGCCAGGTATTTCTTCAGCAGCTCAGCGCTCTCGGGGGGCGCGGCGCCCGGGCCGGACAGATCCACGGCGATGTCCCGGGTCGCGAAGCGGCTCGCCAGCGTGATCACCGGCTTCTGCCCCGCGGGCCACTCCGCCGTCACGATGCCGGCGCCATAATGGGGATCGGTGCTGAATCTTACGTTGCCGCCCTCGGCGCTCCAGTGGTTGCCCAGGGCGCGCTGGTAGGCGGTGTCCGGGGTGAGCGGGGTCGGCAGCCAGACCCGGGTGACGCCGGCGGGATTCAGCACCTCGGCGCGGGTGGTCACCTCAAAGCTGCGCCACTTGCCGGGATCGGCGGCGGCACGGGCGCCGGCCATGCCAGCGGGCAGGGTGGCGAAGGCGGACCAGGCCGCGGAGGCCCGGATGAATGCGCGTCGATCCATGTTCTTTCTCCTGTTGCGAAGTGACAAGCGCCCGGGGCCGGAAGTTTCCCGGCGCGCGGCGCGCGAAAGCTGTTGCCCGGGGTTTTGCCAGGGACGGTGGGCGGATACGTTAAGCCACCCCCGGCGCCGGAATCAAGCGCCGGCGTAGCGATTCGCCGCGACGACGGCGCCGGTTCCCTTGCGGGCGATGAGGTCTTTCACCATCTCCAGGGCGCTCCGCTCGCAGGGCGGCAGGTCCACGTCGCTCTTGCCCAGGGGCGCGACCCGCTGTCCCCAGCGCACAAGGTGGGCGCACCACGTAAGGCCCGCGCCGAACGCCGGCATCAGGATCAGGCCGCCGGGCTTGACGCGCCCCTCTTCCAGGGCGTCCACCAGCGCCACCGGCACCGTGGCCGCGGACATGTTGCCGTAACGGCTCACGGTGACGAACACCTTGTCCATGGGCACCCCGGCGCGCTTGGCCACGGCCTCGATGATGCGCAGGTTGGCCTGGTGCGGCACCACCAGGTCCAGGTCCGCCGCGCTGTGACCGCAGCCGGCGAGCACCTCCTGGCTGGCCTGACCCATGCCCAGGACGGCGCGCTTGAAAATCTCCTGGCCGTCGAAATCCCATTCCGTGGTGCCGAGGGCGACGCCGCTGTTGGCGTACAGGGCCCCCATGCCGCGCACCCGCAGGATGTGGCGCACGTCGGCGTAGCAGCCGAGGCGCTCGCCCAGCAGCCCCTCCTCCCGGTCGCTCGCCTGCAGCACCACCGCGGCGCAGCCGTCGCCGAACAGCACCGCCACGTTGCGGTTGTTCCAGTCCATGAAGGGCGACACCATTTCCGCCCCCACCACCAGCGCGTTCTTCACCACCCCGGTGCGGATCATGGCGGTGGCGGTGGACAACCCGTAGAGGAAGCTGGTGCAGGCGGTGTTGAGGTCCATGGCCGCGGCCCGGCTCGCGCCCAGCCGCAGCTGCAGGCCGGAGGCGGAGTTCGGAACCTGCTCGTCGTTGCTGCAGCAGCCGAACACGATGAGTTCGAGTTGCCCGGCCTCCAGCCCCGCGCAGGCCAGGGCGCGCGCCGCCGCCACATGGGCCAGCTGCGTCACCGGGACGTGGGAGATGCGCCGCTCGCGGATGCCGGTGCGGCTCACGATCCAGTCGTCGCTGGTGTCGAGGAACGTGGAAAGGTCCTGGTTGCTGAGGACCGCGGGGGGCATGCACTTGCCCCAGCCGGTAATG
>DASTHR010000295.1:0-4979 GCA_035718105.1 Burkholderiales bacterium | reverse complement strand
CGCCCACCCTGGACGCGACCCGGATCGAGCCACCGTGCTGCTCGGCGATTTTATACGCTATTGACAGCCCCAATCCAGTGCCGCTTCCGACCTCCTTGGTGGTGAAAAAAGGGTCGAAGATCCGGGGCAGGACCTGTTCCGGGATGCCGTGCCCGTTGTCTTCGACGTCCACCGCGACCGCATTTGCGCCTTCGCGGCGGGTGGTAATGGAGATGATCCCGCCTTCTTCGGCGGTGGCCTGGGCCGCGTTGGTGACCAGGTTGAGCAGCACCTGGTTGATCTGGGACGGCCAGCAGGTGATGGGGGGAATGTCCCCGAGCCGCTTGACCACCGACTTGTGCTTGACGATGTTGCGGGCGATCAGCAGGGTGTTCTCCACCCCTTCGTTGAGGCTGAAGCGCGCCACCTTGCTCCGGTCCAGGCGGCTGAAGTTCTTCAGGCTGAGCACCAGCTCAGAAATTTCGTGGATGCCGTGCAGACCGTCGCTCAGCAGCCGCTCCAGCTCTTCAGTGCCGCGCTCGCGGAAACGCTCGGCCGCCTGCGCCGCAAGATTGAACTGCGCCCCGAGCTGCTCCTCGGTGGCCTGGCCGCCGGCGAGCAGGCTCACCAGCCGGTCGCATTCAGCCACCAGCCCGCGCACACCCGGGAGCTCCCCCTCCACCATCTGCAGGCTGCTTTTCACATAGGCGAGGGGGGTGTTGATCTCGTGGGCGATGCCCGCCACCATCTGACCCAGGGAGGACATCTTCTCGCTCTGGATAAGCATGGTTTCGGACTCCTTCAGGTGCCGCAGCGCATCGGACAACTCGCGGGTGCGCTCCTCCACCCGCCGCTCCAGCCCCTCGTTGGCGTCCCTGAGCAGGGCCAGGCTGTGCAGCAGGCGTGAGCCCACCCACGCCACCAGCACCAGCAGCGCCGCCGAGTAGTACACCAGGTAGATGCGGTAAACCTCCTTCTCGTCCAGCAGGCGCTGAAAGCGCTGGCTGAGCAGCGTCATAAGCGTATCGATGCGCGCCCCCGTGGGCAGCCGCAGCGCCTGCTCCACCAGCGCCGGCCCCTCCTCCGCCGCGGCTTGCGGCCCGCGCAACTGTTCCAGCAGCCGCGCCTTGGCGGCCATCTCGCGGCGCAGGCTGGCCAGCGCGATGTCCATTTCGGGTTCTGCGACGCCGGCCATCGCGTCGGCGATCCGTGCCAGCGCCTCGTCGGCGAGCCGCGGCGAGGCGCCCGCCGCCGCGTCCGTCCCGGAACCGGGCGCCGCCCGCAGGGCTTCCAGGCTCCAGCGGAAGTCGATCTCCTTGAGGCGCAACAGCGCCGCCATGCGCTGTTCGTGGCGCGCGTAGTCCACGGCCTCGGTCTTCAGGTAGAGGTAGGCGAGAATCCCGGCGAGCACCAGCGCCGCGAGGCCGTTGACCAGCCAGCGCGGCGCGCTCGCCGCCCGGGACTTGCGCCCCGGCGCAGCCCCCGGGGCGGACGCCTGAATCTGGGAACTCTCCATGTTCATGGTCCCGGTGCGCCGGTTCTTTGGTGGAGAAGCTTTATGACGGGACGATTGTCGCCGCAAACCGGCCCACTGGCAATCGGCCGCGCCTCAGTGCAGCAGCGTCGTGCCGCTCTCGTAGGCGCTGTGCGGGTCCAGCGAAATCAGCTCCAGCCTTTCTCCGGAAAGCGTCACGCTCCCCTTGAGGCGGTTGTTGCCGGTGTCGCTGAACTCGAAGCGATAGGTGCGGCGCAGGACCAGCCTGCCGCCGCCGCGGGCGAAGGCGATGGCGTCCAGGGCCACCGTGTCGTCCAGGAACAGCAGGTTCTCGCGGCGGCAGGTCTCGCGGCCGAGGCGCACCGCGCGCTCCCGCGCCCGCATGCTGTCGTACCAGAACCACCCGGCGACGGCGACGAGCGCGAGCGGAGACAACTCCAGCAGCGACTCGAGGATCAATTGAGCCTCGCCACCCGCCCGCTGACCTCGGCGAGGTGCCGGCGCACCATGTCGGCGTCGGGGGCCTCCGGCGCAAGCCGCAGGTAGCGCTCCAGGTCGGCCTGGGCCGCCCGGAAGCACTCCAGGCTCTCGTAGATCATGCCGCGGTCGCGCACCTCCACCGGATCGTCGGGACGCAGTGCCAGGATGCGCTCCACCACCGCCAGCGCGGCGTGCTCGTCGGGCCGGTTTACATAGATGGCCTTCAGGTTGTGCAGCATCCTGACCAGGATGTCCTTGCGGGTCGCCGTGAGTGCGAGTTGCGCCAGCACCTCGTCCGTGGCGACGGCCCGACCCCAGACCAGGGTCAGCCGCCGCCTCAGCTCCTCGAGCGCCACCTGGCAGCCGCCGTCGAAGGGATCGAGCACCGCCAGGCCGTCTTCAACTTCGCATTTCACCAGGAAATGCCCGGGGAAGGGGACACCCTGGAAGGGAATGCCCAGGCGCCAACCCACCTCCATGTACACCACCGCGAGGGTGATGGGAATGCCGGTGCGGCGCTCCAGCACCTGGTTCAGAAAGCTGTTGCGCGGGTCGTAATACTCCTTGCTGTTGCCGCGGAAGCCGCCGGCGCCAAACAGGTGGGCGTTGAGCGAGGCGATGCGCTCCTCCACCGCGGTCACCGGTCTCAGCACCCGGGAGATCTCCAGCGCCGTGGCCCCCAGCAGGTCCAGGTAGCGCCGGGGATCAAGCTCCGGATACTCCTGCTGCGCGATGGCGAGCGCCGCCTCCGCGAGATTGATGGCCTCGTCCGGCCGGTTGACCAGGGCGCGGAAGCGCTCCAGGGACTGGATCGGCTCGCTCATTGCTCCGACACCACGGCGTCGCGGTAGGCGTGCCAGGTGGCGTGCCCCACCAGCGGCATGGCCAGCACCAGGCCGAAGAAATAAAGCGCCATGCCGAGCCCGGTGATCGCCACGATGGCCGTCGCCCACAACACCATGACGCCCCGGTTCAGGCGCACGGCGTTGAAGCTGGCGATCATGGCGCTCAGTGCATCCATCTTGTCGCGGTCCAGCAGCATGGGGATGGAGACGACGCTGGTGGCAAACACAAGCAGCGCGAAGCCCAGCCCGGCCGCAAGATAGGCGGCGACGAACACCAGCCCCTCGGGGTTGCCCAGCAGTTCCCGGGGCAGGTGCCCGAGGTCCGGCATTCCGCCGGTGAAGAACAGGGCCACCACCACCACGGATACCCGGATCCAGGCCGCCAGCAGCAGTGCGAGGATCACGGCGTACAGTCCCAGGGCGGGCGCATTGCCGCGCCACGCCGTGAGGGTGGGCGCCAGCCGCGGGGCCTCGCCCCGCTCGCGGCGCCGGCTCAGGTCATAAAGGCCGACGGCGAGAAAAGGCGCCATCAGCAGGAAGCCGGTCGTCAGCGCCAGCAGGTACTCGCCGCGTCCCACGGCGAGGCTCATGAGCCAGCCCATGGCGGCGAAGGCTGCGCCGTAGAACAGGCTTGCGCCAGGGGCCCAGCGCAGGTCGTCCCAGGCGCGGGCGAGCCAGGTCCATGGGGCACCGGGCGCCACGACCCGCGCCTCGGGAAAGCGGAACGGCTGCTCGGATTCGTGGTGGGGGGAGGCCATCGGAGAACCTCCTGGAGGCGCCGGGCCTCAGCCCTCTTTCTTGCGCGGGGGGATCGTGAACAGGGCCGGGACTTCGCGCACCCGCCGGCCGTGCATGAAGTGGCGCCGGGCGTGGGGCGCGGCCGCCTGCTCACCGGGCAGCGGCGCCTCCTCCGCCTCCGCGGGCGTGGATGGCTCGTAGGGCTCGGAGAAAATCGGATCGACCGGCCTGCCGCCCTTCGCCGCGGGCCCCGGGCGCCCGCGCTCGGCGTCCCGCGCCGGGCGCGACCGTTCGGGCCGCGGCTCGCGGCCGCGCTCGCGCTTCGGCGGCCCGGTGCGCTCGCGCGCCGTGCCTTCCGCGCGCTCCCCCGGCGGCGCCGGCGCATCGCCCCCCGGCAGTTCCTGGACCGGGATTTTCATCTTCAGCAGCTTCTCGATGTCCCGAAGTCGCTCCAGTTCGTCATCGGCCACCAGCGAGATGGCGTCGCCGCTCTTGCCCGCCCGGCCGGTGCGTCCGATGCGGTGCACGTAATCCTCCGGGGAATTCGGCAGCTCGTAGTTGATGACGTGGGGCAGGTCCTCGATGTCGAGCCCCCGCGCCGCCACATCGGTGGCGACCAGCACCCGGACCTTCCCTTCCTTGAACTCGTTGAGCGCCTTCTGCCGCTCCGGCTGGGTCTTGTCGCCGTGAATGGCGTTGGCCTCGATGCCTTCGCGCACCAGTTCACGGGCGAGTCGCCCCGCTCCCTGCTTGGTGGCGACGAACACCAGCACCTGCCGCAGGTCCTTCTCGCGCACGATCCGCGCCAGCGCCGAGCGCTTGCGATCCCGCGCCATGCGGTGCACCAGATGGGTCACCAGCTCCGCCGGCGCGTTCTTGCGCGCCACCTCGATGCGCACCGGGTCGCGCAGGATCTGGCCGGCGAGGCGGCGGATGTCCTCGGAGAAGGTCGCGGAGAACATCAGGTTCTGCCGCACCGGCGGAAGCAGCGAAATGATGCGCTTGATATCGGGCATGAAGCCCATGTCCAGCATGCGGTCCGCCTCGTCCAGAATCAGCACCTCCACCTTGGACAGGTTCACGGTGCGGTTCTGGCAGTGATCGAGGAGGCGGCCCGGCGTCGCCACCAGGATTTCCACCCCGCCATGCAGTTCCTTGATCTGGGGATCCATGTCCACGCCGCCGTAGACCACCGATGCGCGGAGCGGCAAGTGCTTGCCGTAGGTTCGCACGCTGTCGAACACCTGCTGCGCAAGCTCCCGGGTGGGAGTGAGGATCAACGCCTTCAGGGGATGGCGCGCCGGGGACAGGCTGTTGCTGGCCCCCGGCTGCAGCTTCATCAGCAGCGGCAGGGTGAAGCCCGCGGTCTTGCCGGTGCCGGTCTGGGCCTGGGCCATCACATCGCTGCCCTGCAGGATGACGGGAATCGCCTGCGCCTGGAT
>DASTHR010000294.1:0-4649 GCA_035718105.1 Burkholderiales bacterium | reverse complement strand
CGGCCGGCTCACCTCCGGTCCCAGGCACCTCTGCACCGGCGGCGCATCACGGCTGGAAGCGCCGCCCGGCAGCGGCTTCGGCGTCGAGCGCTTCGAGGGTCCCCATCCCTCGGGCACGCCGGGCCTGCACATCCACCTGCTGTCCCCCGTGCACCGCAACCGGACCGTGTGGCATCTCGGCTACCAGGATGTGGCGGCCGTCGGCGCCCTGTTCCGCACCGGGCGACTGGACACCTCGCGCGTGATCGCCTTGGCCGGTCCCGGCGTCTTGCGCCCGCGGCTCCTGCGCACCCGCCTAGGCGGGTACCTGCCGGAGCTGGTGGCGGGGGAACTGCGGGAGGGCGAGCAGCGCGTGGTGTCCGGCTCGGTGCTGGGAGGGCGCGCGGCCACCGGACCCGCGGAGGCATTCCTCGGACGCCATCACAACCAGGTGAGCGTCCTGCCTGAGGGGCGGGAGCGCAGGCTGCTGGGCTGGTTGCGGCCGGGGCGCGATATCTTCTCCGTCACCAACGCCTTCCTGTCGGCCTTCCGGCGCGGCGCCGGGTTTGCCTTCTCCACCACCACCCACGGCTCGGCGCGGCCCATGGTGCCCATCGGCACTTACGAGCAGGTGATGCCCCTGGATATCGAGCCCACCTACCTGCTGCGGGCGCTGATAACCGGCGACGCACAGCGGGCCGAGGCCCTCGGATGCCTGGAACTGGACGAGGAGGACCTGGCGCTCTGCAGCTTCGTCTGTCCCGGCAAGTACGACTACGGCCCCATGCTGCGCGAGATGCTGGAGCGCATTCACCGGGAGGCGTGATGGGCGGGCTGCGCGCTTATCTCGATCGCCAGTCGCGGCACTTCGGGCCGGGGGGACGGCTGCGGCTGCTGCGCCCGCTGTGGGAGGCAGCGGACACCTTCCTCTACACCCCGGCGAACGTGACCCGCGGTTCGGCCCATGTGCGCGACGGCATGGACCTGAAGCGCATGATGATCACCGTCGTCATCGCGCTCATCCCCTGCGTGCTCTGGGGCATGTACAACACCGGCCTGCAGGCGAACCTCGCCCTGGATCCCGCGAGGGCGGCGGAACTCGCGGGCTGGCGCCACGAGGTGATCCGTTGGCTCGGCGTGGGCTATTCTCCGCACAGCGTGCCCGCGTGCATGGCGCACGGCGCGCTCTACTTCATCCCGCTGTACCTGGTCACCATGGCGGTGGGGCTGGCGTGGGAGGTGGGCTTCGCCATGATCCGCCGCCACGAGGTGAACGAGGGCTTCTTCGTTACCGGTCTGATCTTTCCGCTGATCCTGCCGCCCACCACGCCGCTGTGGCAGGCCGCGTTCGGCATCTCCTGGGGTGTGGTGATCGCCAAGGAAGTGTTCGGGGGAACGGGCATGAACTTCCTGAACCCGGCCCTGGTGGCGCGGGCATGCCTGTTCTATTCCTTCCCGCTCCAGATCACTGGCGACAAGGTGTGGACCGCGGTGGCCGAGAGCCACTGGCTGGACGGGCGCAGCGGCGCCACGGTGATGGCGACGTTCAAGCAGGCCGGGGCGGGCGCCGTCCCCGACATCAGTTGGTGGGACGCCTTCCTGGGCTTCGAGCTCGGGAGCCTGGGAGAGACCTCGGCGGCGGCGTGCCTGATCGGCGCGGCGATCCTGCTGTGGACCCGGGTCGCCGCCTGGCGCACCGTGGCCGGGGTGGTGCTCGGCACCGTGGCCGCGGCCACACTTCTCAACTGGATCGGCTCGGACACCAACCCCATGTTCGCGCTGCCGTTCTGGTGGCACATGGTGCTGGGGGGGTGGGCCTTCGGCACCGTGTTCATGGTCACGGACCCGGTGACATCCGCGTTCACCGACCGCGGCAAGTGGATCTACGGCGCGCTGGTGGGGGCCCTGATCGTCCTGGTGCGGGTGTTCAATCCCGCCTACACCGAGTCGGTGATGCTGGTGATCCTGTTCATGAACGTGTTCGCGCCCCTCATCGATCACTTTGTGGTCCGGGCCAACATCCGCCGCCGGCTGCGCCGCAGTGAAAACTGATTCCCCGGCCTACACGCTCGCCTTCACCGCCGCGGTGTGCGTCGCCTGCTCGCTGCTGGTGGCGGGATCGAACGTGCTGCTCAGGGAGCGGCAGGAGGAGAACCGGCGCCTCTACCTCCAGAAGAACGTTCTCCAGGCCAGCGGCCTGGTGGCGCCGGGGCGGACGATCCCGGACCGGGAGGCGCGGGAGATCTTCAGCCAGCGGGTCGAGCCGCGGCTGGTGGACCTCAGGAGCGGGGAGTACGTGCGCGGAATGGATCCCCGGCGCTTTGACCAGCGGCGGGCCCGGGGCGACCCAGCGCAGAGCCGGGAGGCGGCGCCCAACCCGGCCTCGGTGCGGCGCATACCCAACGTGGCCCTGGTCTACCTGGTGACGGGAGAGGCCGGCGCGCGCCAGGTGGTGATCCCGGTGGAGGGACTGGGGTTGTACGGGACGCTCTACGGGTACCTGGCCCTGGAGCGGGACACCACCACCATCCGCGGGCTGTCGTTCTACGAGAACCGGGAGACGCCGGGCCTCGGAGGCGAGGTGGACAACCCGAAGTGGAAGGCGCTGTGGGACGGGCGCCGGGCCTACGATGAGAACTGGAAGCCGCGCATCACGCTGGTGAAGGGGCAGGCGGGCCCGCCCCAGCGCGACCCCTACCGGGTGGACGCCATCGCCGGGGCCACCATGACCAGCAACGGCGTGTCGCGCCTCCTGCAGTTCTGGCTCGACGAGCAGGGCTTCGGGCCCTACCTGCGCAGGCTGCGGGAGCGGGGAGGGCCCTGATCATGGCGCTGCTCGACAAGCCGCGGCGCGCGGCACTGCTGGACCCGTTGCTGCGCAACAACCCCATCGCGCTGCAGATGCTGGGCATCTGCTCGGCGCTGGCAGTGACGACGCGACTGGACAAGGCGCTGGTGATGAGCCTGAGCCTTACCCTGGTGGCGGCGTTTTCCTCCCTGGCAGTGAGCCTGCTGCGCCGGCACACGCCGTCCAGCGTGCGCATCATCGTGCAGCTCGCCATCATCTCCTCGCTGGTGATCGTGGTGGACCAGGTGCTGAAGGCCTACCTGTACGAAATCAGCCTGGAGCTGTCGGTGTTCGTGGGACTCATCATCACCAACTGCATCGTGCTTGGCCGCACCGAGGGCTTCGCCATGCAGAACCCGCCGCTCACCAGCTTCATCGACGGCATCGGCAACGGCCTGGGCTACAGCCTGGTGCTGGCCACCGTGGGCTTCATCCGCGAGTTCGTGGGGACCGGCGCGGTATTCGGCCGGCAGGTGCTGCCGCTGGCGGGCGAGGGCGGGTGGTATCAGCCCAACAGCATGTTTCTGCTGGCGCCGGCGGCGTTCTTCATCATCGCGGTGATGATCTGGCTGCTGCGCACCGCCAGGCCCGAGCAGCAGGAGCGGGAGTGATGGAGCATTACCTGGAGCTGGCGATCAAGTCGGTGTTCGTGGAGAACATGGCACTCGCCCTGTTCCTCGGCATGTGCTCTTTCCTCGCCTGCTCGCGCCGGGTGGAAACGGCGCTCGGCCTCGGCGTCGCCGTGCTGTTCGTGCAGGCGCTGACCCTGCCCCTCAACAATCTGCTGCTGCGTTACCTGCTGGCGGAGGGGGCGCTCGCCTGGTTGCACGAGAGCCTCGCCTGGGTGGACCTCACCTTCCTCACCTTCATCGTCTTCATCAGCACCATCGCTGCAACGGTGCAGGTGGTGGAGATGGCCCTGGACCGCTACTTCCCCGCGCTCTACACCTCGCTCGGGGTGTTTCTGCCGCTGATCGCAGTCAATTGCGCCATCCTAGGAGGCTCCCTGCTGATGGCGGAACGGGACTACAATTTTCCGGAGAGCGTGGTTTACGGCATCGGCACCGGCTTCGGCTTCCTGCTGGCGATCGTGGCGATGGCGGCGGTGCGGGAGCGGCTGGCCTATTCCAACCCGCCCGCCGGGCTGAGGGGCCTGGGCCTCACCTTCATCGTCGTGGGCCTGATGTCCATCGGCTTCATGATGTTCTCCGGGATGCAGTTCTGACATGGTCCTGATCCTCCTGGGCGTCGCGATGTTCACCCTGGTGGTGGTGTCGCTGGTGGGGCTGCTCATCTGGGTGCGGGCGCGCCTGGTGCCCGCGGGCGAGGTGCTGCTGCTGATCAACGACGAGCCGGGCAGGGCGTTGCGGGTGCCCGCGGGGGGGACGCTGCTCACGGCGCTGGCGGAGAAGCAGGTGTTCGTGCCCTCGGGCTGTGGCGGCAAGGGCACCTGTGGCCTGTGCAAGTTGCAGGTGGCGGGGGCGGGGGAGGCGCTGCCCACGGAACGGGGCTTCCTCACCCGGGGCGAACTGCTGCGCGGATCGCGGCTTGCCTGCCAGGTGAAGCTCAAGAACGACATCCGGGTGCAGGTTCCCGCGGAGTCCTTCAACGTACGGCGCTGGACCTGCACCGTGGTGTCCAACGCGAGCGTGGCGGACTTCCTCAAGGAACTGGTGCTGGAGCTGCCCCCGGGGGAGGAGGTGCGCTTTTCCGCCGGGCAGTATGTGCAGATGCGCTGCCCGCCCCATGCCGTGGCCTACCGGGACTTCGACATCCCGGCGCGCTTCCGGGGAAGCTGGGACCGCGACAACCTGTGGCGCCA